>JANXZI010000541.1 GCA_025355595.1 Spartobacteria bacterium | reverse complement strand
CGAGAGCAGCCCTTTGATCTCTCCGCGCTCGATGGCGTCGAAGATCTCGCACGCGGTGAGGCCTTGCTTCGGAAGTTCCGCCTCGGGGATTTTCCAGAAGTCCGCGATAAACTCGCGGTGCTCCGGCTTGTTGATGTCGCGCCCGCCGGGCAGTTGGTTGCAGCGCTGTCCATGCTCCCGTCCACCTTGTCCATTGCCCTGGCCGGTGATCGTGCCGTAGCCGCAACCAGGCTTGCCGATACGCCCCGTGGCGAGCACGAGGTTGATGTAAGTGAGCACATTCTCCACGCCCTTCGTGTGGTGCTCGATACCGCGCGCGTGCAGCAGCATCGAGGTCTCCGCCGGGCCCCACATTTCGGCGGCGGCGATGATGCTCTTTGCCGGAACGCCCGTGATTTTTTCCGTCACCTCGGGTGTGTAACGCTTCACGAGTTCGCGAACCTTGTCGAAATCCTGCGTGTGCTCGGCGATGAATTTTTCATCCGTCCACCCGCGCTCGATCATCACGTGCAGGATGCCATTCGCGAGCGCGCTGTCGCGGCCCGGACGCACCGGGAGAAAAAGATCCGCCGTGCGCGCGATGGGCGTGATGCGCGGGTCTATGACGATGATCTTCGCGCCGTTGTCGCGCGCCCGCCAGACGTAGTCGGTGAGGATCGGGAAACACTCGGCGAGATTTGTGCCGGCGAGGATGATGGTTTTTGCCAGCGGGATGTCGCTCCACGGATTCGCCGCCCGATCCACACCGAACGCCATGCGATTGGCCGCGCCAGCGCTGACCATGCAGAGACGGCCGTTGTAATCAATGTTCGCGGTCTGCAGCGCGATGCGCGCGAACTTCCCGTTGAGGTAGGCCTTCTCGTTCGTCATCGAAGCGCCGCCAAGAAACGCCACCGAGTCCTTGCCGTGCTTGTCCTGGATGGCGCGCAGCGAATCCGCCGTCTTATTGATCGCCTCGTACCAGCCAACCGCGCGAAACCCGTCTTCGCTCCGCATGAGCGGGCTCATCAGCCGGTCAGCGTGATCGTTCTGCATATAGCGCAGCACGCCCTTGGGGCAGAGCTTGCCTTGGTTCACGGGGAATTCGTCCCAAGGCTCGAAGCCGACGACCTTGTTGTGTTTGACCTTGAGCTGGATGCCACACTGCACGCCGCAGAAGCAGCAATGCGTCTTCACGAGCTTGTCCGGCTCGCTCACGTCGGTCCAGTCGGGCGGCATCGCGCGATTCGTCGTCGGGCCATAGAGCTCGATGAGTTTTTCGTCGGATAAAGTGGGAGTGGCCATCTCGATTGCGGATTACAGATTGCGGATTGCGGATTGGTTATCGGCCGATCGTGCGTCCTTGGTTGAGCGCGAGCAGCGCGCGGCGGCACGCGGGGCAGATGTCCTGATAATGCACTTCGCCCTGCGCGCCAGCGAAGCGGTAATCGAAGCCGAGTTCATCGAGCACCGTCTTGAGATCATCCACATGCATCTGGCTTGCAAAGTCCTCGCCGCAGCGCCGGCAGTGCGCGCGCGGGCCGGCATCGCCGACCTTTTTGTAACGGCTCACGCACAGCGAACACGTCCGCTGGAACATGTGAAAAAGTTTCCCGAACGGAATGTAGAGCAGCAGCGCGACGACGCTCACCATGTGGACGATCGCCCAGATGTGATGCCCGCGACCGGCGAGGAATTTGTAGCTCACCGTGAGCGCGAGGCCCGTCGCAGCGACGGCGAAGATGAGCAGCAGCGGCAGGATGTCCTCGGCAAAAGTCTGCGTCGCGCGTTCGCCGGGGTCCGTCAGTCGTCGCCACGCCGCCATCATGAGGCCGATGAGCACCAGCACGGCTGAGAGGTTCAGAAGATTGAACATCACGAGCGCTTTCACACTGTGGATGCTGAAGCTGTCCACATTCATGCCGAGCGCGACGACGCGATAAGTCTCCGCATCGCCGCCAAGCGGCTCGAAGTGAATCCACCCGAACACGAGCGGGAACGTGATTGCAAACGCGAGCGTGCATCCGCCAGAGAGGCACAGGTGCATGATCCAGCGGGCCAGGCTGCGGCGGCGGATGAAATCCTGCGCGATGAAATTTTTCGCCAGCGCGAAACCGAGCGTGCCCGCGCCGTGCGGTATCTGAACGGCGCGGCGTTCTGATTCCTTTTCCGCGTGCTTCGCCACGCCTGCGCGGCGGAACATCAGCTCGATGCCGCGCCTGAAATACATCCGCGACGGCGGCCGCTGCGCCCACACCGCGAAGCGATACCCGACTGCGAATGCCGCCATGAGCGCGCCGATCGCATAGCCCGTGAGCGCGGGATCGAAATGCCGCATCCAGATGGATCCGACCGCAATCCCCGCGGCAGTCGCGAGCAGCAGTGCGCCGCCCGAGAGGAGCGCAATCCGGCTTGCCCCCTTCATTCGCGGCACCTCCACGGCATTGGCATGACGCTACTCATTGCTGAAAATCTCCTGCAGTTTTTTGACATCGTGATGCGACGTGAACGACTGGAAGCTCTCGTGCTTCTCGCGGTGCCGCAGATACGCGCGCAGCATTTTTTCAATCGTGAGCGGCAGGTCGCCCGCAGCCACGCCGTTGAAAACCTGTCGGCCTACCGCCTGATTCTTTCCGAAGCCTCCGCCGACGAACACATGATAGCCGTCCACGCTCTCGCCGCCGATTTTCACCTTCGTGCCGAGCAGCCCGATGTCGCCCATGTAGTGCTGCGCGCAGGAATTCGGACAGCCGGTGAGGTGGATGTTCACGGGCTGATCGAGGGCGAGTTTGCGCTCGAGATATTTGCCGAGCGCGAGCGCATGCTCCTTCGTGCAGGACTGCGCGAACTTGCAGTAGCTGTTCCCCGTGCAGGCGATGATGCCGCTCGTGATGTTCGACTGCCG
>JANXZI010000326.1 GCA_025355595.1 Spartobacteria bacterium | reverse complement strand
TATCCGTCCTGCGCGTCGCGAGCGCGGCGAGCGAGTCGCGCATCTCGCGAAAAAATCCCGCGAGCCGCTGGACGTTGCAGCTTCGGAATGCCTCGGGAAAAATGCGCGACGTCACGAGCCGGTTCGCGAGCGCGTAGCCCGCGCCCGTGGGAATCTGCGAGCGATCCGAAATCACCCACCAGCGTCCGTCCGGCGAGCGCGCGAGATCCGCGGCGTAGAAGTGCAGGAACTTTTCCTCCGGCGGTTTCAGCCCGTGGACGGGCCGCAAAAAATCCGGCTGCGCGAAGACGAGCGCGGGTGGCAGCCACGCGGTGCGGATGAGATCCTGCGCCCCGTAGCAGTCGGCGAGGATGCGGTTGATGAGCGTCGCGCGCTGGATGAGCGCCTTCTCCACGCCGCGCCATTCCTCCTGCGCGATGAGGAGCGGCACCGGGTCGAGCTGCCACGGACGCTCCGCGCCGCTCGCGTCGCCATACACGGTGTAGGTGATGCCCTGCTCGTGGATGATCTGCTCGCACGCGTCGCGCCGCCGCCGGATTTCCTCGGTGCCGAGCGCGTCGAGTTCCGAGAGCAGCGTCTGAAAATGCGGACGCGCCTCGCCACTCGGCGCGCGCATTTCATCGAACACTCCCGCGATGTGCGCGTAGTCGGCGAAGAGGTCGCCCTTTCGCGGTCCGCCGCTGCCCGTTCCAGGATCACTCACGATGTTCGCCGGCAAACTTTCAGGCATGGCGCAGATCGAGCGTGAACGGAAAGTCCGGGTTCAGCAGCGCGGGCGGCACGGTGAATTTTTCCTGCGTCGCGCCTTGGACGACAAAACGGGACAGTCGGCGGCTCTCGGCTTCGTAGCTGTTCACAGGAAAGGTCTCATAGCTGCGCCCGCCCGGATGCACAACGTGATACGTGCAGCCGCCGAGGCTGCGCTGATTCCACGAGTCGTAGAGATCGAACACGAGCGGCGCATGGACGCCGATGGTGGGCTGCAGACAATTTGGCGGCTGCCACGCCCGGTAGCGCACGCCGGCGACGCTCTCGCCATTCGTGCCGGTGGAGTGCAGCGGGATGCGCCGGCCATTCACCGTGAGCGCAAAGCGATCGCCGGAAAGTCCGCGCGCCTTCACCTGCATGCGTTCGAGCGAACTGTCCACGTAGCGCACTGCGCCGCCCGCCGCGCCCTCCTCGCCGAGCACATGCCACGGCTCCAGCGCGGTCCGCAGTTCCACCTGCACATCGCGCTGCGCAAAGTCGCCGATGCGCGGGAAACGGAACTCGAAGTGCGGCGCAAACCAGTCGAACTCGAACGGAAATCCCGAGTCGCGCAGATCGTGGATCACGTCCCTGAAATCCGTCTCGCAGAAGTGCGGGAGCATCCAGCGATCGTGGATGTCCGTGCCCCAGCGCACGAGATCGTTCGTGTAGGGATGCTGCCAGAATTTCGCGACGAGCCCGCGCAGCAGGAGATGCTGCGCGAGGCTCATGCGCGCGTGCGGCGGCATTTCAAAGGCGCGCATCTCCACGAGGCCGAGCCGTCCAGAGCTGCCGTCGGGCGAGTAGAGCTTATCAATGGAAAATTCCGCGCGGTGTGTGTTGCCGCTGGAATCCGTGAGCAGGTTGCGGAAGAGCCGGTCTGCCAGCCAAGCGGGCGTATGCTCCGGGTCGCGCTCTGCGCCGGCGGCGAGCTGCCGATCCAATTCGTTGAAGGCGACTTCGAGTTCGTAGAGTGAGTCGCTGCGCGCCTCATCCACGCGCGGCGCCTGCGAAGTCGGGCCGACAAACAGGCCGCTGAAGAGCCAGCTCAGCGACGGATGATTTTGCCAATACGCGATGAGCGAGCGCAGCAGATCGGGCCGGCGCAGCACGGGCGAATCCACAGGAGTCTCCGCGCCGATGAGGATGTGGTTGCCGCCGCCGGTGCCGGTGTGGCGTCCGTCCACCATGAATTTCTCCGTGCCGAGCCGCGTCTGCCGCGCCTCCTCGTAAAGCACGGTCGTCCGATCCACGAGTTCGTCCCACGATTTGCTCGGGTGCAGGTTCACTTCGATCACGCCGGGATCAGGCGTGACTTTCAGCACGTCCATCCGCGAGTCGCGCGGCGGCGGGTAGCCCTCGATGGCGACTGGTGTTCGCAATTCCGCCGCGGTGTCCTCGACCGCGGCGACGAGTTCGAGGTAATCCTCCAGCGTCGCAACCGGCGGCATGAAGACGTGCAATATTCCCTCGCGCGGCTCGACGCACAGCGCGGTGCGGACAATCCACGAGGCGGATTCTCCCGGCTTCGGAGCGCGCGTCGGGTCCGCACGCCGCGCCTCCTTTTTCACCTCCTCCTCGCTCTGTCCGCGACGGCGGCGCTCGGCAATCTGGCGGCGCTCCGCGGTATCGCCCCGGCGGTAACGCTCGCGGAGTTCCGCGGGCGACGGCAGCGGCGCACGCTCAGCGGTCGGGTCGAGTTCGGTGATGTAGGGGTAGTCGGATTCCTTCACCCACGGGAGCGATTCGAGCGGCAGACGCAGGCCCATCGGCGAATCACCGGGCGCGAGATAGAGCCGCTCGGATTTCAGAAACCACGGGCCGCTCACCCACACCGGCGCGTGATCTTTCCAACCGCGCTGAACCGGCAGCACATGGCCGACGACGCTGTCGAGTCCCTGCTCCGAGATCTTCGCGAGCCGCGCGCGCTCATCCTCCTTTTTCAGATCGGCCTTGTGCGGATCCGCATTCGACGGCAGACGCCGCTCTTTCCACACGTGGTGAAACGGATCCTCGTAGCCCGGCATGATCCACTTCGCGTCCGCACCGAGCCGCACCGTGAGTGCCGCGATGAACTGCGCGGAGTGCTCGTTCGTGTGTTCGTAGTTCGCATCCTCCGCGGCGATGAGATCGTCGCGCTGCCAGACGGGCTGGGCGTCCTTGCGCCAGTAGCAGCCAAACGCCCAGCGCGGCAGCGTCTCGCCGGGATACCATTTGCCCTGCCCGTAATGCACGAGCGAGCCCGGCGCGAATTTCCCGCGCAGCCGCTTGAGCAGCGTGTCGGAAAGGATGCGCTTCTTCGGCGAGGTCGCGGAAAAATTCCACTCGGGGCCATCGGGATCATCAATCGAGATAAACGTCGGCTCGCCGCCCATCGTGAGCCGCACGTCGTGCTTCACGAGGTCGGCATCAATCGCGTGGCCGAGCTTCTCGATCTCCGCCCACTGCTCCTCGGTGTAGGGCTTCGTGACGCGCGGTGATTCGTAGATGCGCGTGACGGTCATCTCGTGGACCAGCTTCGATTCGCACTTGTCCACCGCGCCCGTGACCGGCGCCGCGCTGCTCGGCTCCGGCGTGCAGCTCAGCGGAATGTGGCCCTCGCCTGCGAGCAGCCCGCTCGTCGGATCAAATCCGATCCAGCCCGCGCCGGGGAGATACACTTCGCACCACGCGTGCAGATCGGTGAAATCCACCTCGGTGCCACTCGGCCCGTCGAGCGACTTCAAGTCGGGCTTGAGCTGGATGAGATACCCCGAGACGAACCGCGCGGCGAAACCCAGCGACCGCAGCGTCTCCACGAGCAGCCAGCCGGAATCGCGGCACGACCCGCTGCCCTTCACGAGCGTTTCCTCGGGCGACTGCACGCCGGGTTCGAGACGGATGGTGTAGCCGACCGCGTGCTGAATCCGCTGGTTCACCTCGACCAGAAAATCAATTGTGCGCGTTTTCGCCTTGAGATATTTCGCCATCAGTTCGCCGACAAGACCGAGCAGCTTCGCCGAGGGCGGAGGCAGTTCCATGAAGGGCGCGAGTTCCTTCTTCAGCACCGGGTCGTAGATGAACGGATACGTCTGCGCCGACTCCTCGATGAAAAAATCAAA
>JANXZI010000290.1 GCA_025355595.1 Spartobacteria bacterium | reverse complement strand
ACCGCGAGCCGATCCAGATTTGGCGTGGGGATCTTCGAGTCCTTGTTATAGCAACCGAGATCTCCGTAGCCGAGATCATCGGCGAGGATGAAGACAAGGTTGGGCTTCGCAGCGTCGGCGGCTGTGAGCGGCAGTGCTCCGGCGAGGCTGAGAAGGGCGAGCAGCTTCAGGATCGGATTCATGTGTCGTTCTAACACCGAGCAGCTGTTTCTTTCGGACAACGATCCCGCGTTTCTCTCTGAACGTGCGGCGATGGTGGCCAGGAGGAACGTTCGCCGAACTCGAAGCGCCCGCCTCCTTCCGTCGGCGGCTACTTTGTCGCGGTCACCGGCGTACCGAGCTGGATGCACGCGGCTTCCTTCGTGGAGCGGACGAAGACGCGGCCATTGCTCAGCACGGGAGTCGTCCAGCATTTGCCGTCGATCGCCTTGAAGCGTCCGAGTTCCTTGTAGCTGTCGGGCGATGCCTTGATGCCGACGATTTCGCCGGCGTCGGTGAGCGCGAGGAGATTGCCGCCCGCGGTGAGGAGGAGATTGCCGGGGCCGAAGCCGGGCTGCTCCCACTTCACCTCGCCATCAGGCAGTTTCACGGCCTTCACCGGCCCCTTGCCGTATTCCTTGAACTGGAACATGCCATAGAGGTAGCCCTCGAAATGCACGGGTGTGCTCCAATGGTTGGCGATCTGCTTGTTGCCGGGCACGCGCATGACCTGCTCGGCCTTCCACCCGCTGCCGGCCTTGCTGATTTTGAATCCCACGGCACCGACGTTGTAGCCCGCGCTGGCAAACACGTAGTCGCCCGCGACGACGGGACTCGCGGCGGTGCTCGTGCTGTATTTGAAATCGGCGTGCCAGAGCTGCTTCAGCGTCTTCGGCTCGAGTGAAGTGAGGCCGTCCTGCATGTAAAAGATGATCTGGCGCTGGCCGAGGATCGTCGTGGCGATGGGCGTGGCGTGCGTGATCGTCCCGTCGCCGGATTTCGCAAGCACAGCGCCGGTCTGCGGGTTGAGCGCGAGATACGTCTGCCCCGCGCCGCCGCCGCCGACATAGAGCACGCCGTCCTCGACGAGCGGGCTCGCGGCGTTCTGCCAGCGGATGGCGTGGCCTCCGAATTCCTTCACGAGATCATGTTTCCAGAGCGGCTTGCCGGTCACGCCGTCGAATGCGTGCAGCACCAGGTCGCTGTGCATGGCGACGATCACGCGGCCGGCGAGCGTGGGTGTGCTGCGGGGGCCGTCGCCACCGCCGCCGGCATCGCCGCCGCCGTCGTATTTCGCGTGGCCGAGGCTGGCGGTCCACTTGTCCTTGCCGGTCGCCGCATCCCGCGCGACGAGCACTTCATCGCCACTTTTCCCCTCGATGGAGAAGCACCACGCGCCGCTCACGGCGAAGGAGCTGAAACCGGTTCCCGCAGGAACTTTCCAGAGCACCTTCGGCGCGGAGGGCCACTGAGCGGGGAGTGACTCGGACGAGGAACCGTCGCCATTCGGGCCGCGATACTGCGGCCAGTCGGTGGTGGCGACGGATGCCTTCACATTGGCGACCGGGGCGGCAGGCGCGGCGTGGGCGGCGGCGGAAAGTGCGAGGGTGGCGAGAGGGATGATGGCGCGGAGGTTCATGGAGGTGCGGCTGTAGGGGTTTCGGTGTGGGAAGTCAAAGCCGGGCAGCGGACGGATTCTTAGCTGGGTGATCAAATACTTGAAGGTCCCGGACGCCAGCGCTCCGGCAGCACCGCATTTGTTTCGTTTCCCGCCTTGCGCGCAAAAGATTCAGTGTCCACGGTCGCCGTGGCCTGCGGATGCGGGCACCATTTTTCAAATGCCACCGAAGCCTGCCGCAGCGCCACGCCACGTTCCCAAGCACTACATTCTCGACACCAATGTCCTGATTCACGACCCGGGATCTCCCTTCCAGTTCAAGAACAACTTCGTGTGGATCCCGGTCGAAGTCTTCGAGGAGCTGGACCGGTTCAAGAGCGAAAGCTCCACGCGCGGGGCCAACGCGCGCGAAGTCCACCGGCGACTGAGCGAGCGCTTCATGAACCCGGCCGACATGCAGGCAGGCGTGAAGCTGGAGAATGGCGGAACACTGCGCGTGTGCATCAATCCCACTGCGCGCTTCAGCGGCGACGGCTGGCATCTCGTGAGCGACTCGCCGCGTTTCAACGCGCTGCGCGATCTTTTTGCCGACCTCACGCTGCCGGACAATCGCATCCTCGCCGCCGCGTGCGGAGTCGCGGATGCGGAGAAGGGTGACGTCATCCTGGTGACGAAAGATCTCAACATGATGCTGAAGGCGCGCGCGCTCGGCATGAACGCGCAGGACTACCGCACCGATCGCGTGGAGGACGTGGACATCCGCCTCACGATGCGCCGCAGCGAGGAGGAATATGAGACGCTCGATGTCGCGCCTCACACGCTCCAGGCTTACGCAAGTCAGGAGACGATCATCATCCCCGAGGCGAAGGATTTTCACCCAAACCACTACGTCCTCCTGCGCAACGAGGAGGAGCCCACGCACGCGATCCCCGCGCGCCACGTGGCCGGGGGCGAGCTGCACAAGCTCCGCCGCGACCGCATCGTCATCCGCAATGGCCGCACGCTCGCGGCACTGAATCTCGGCCAGCGTTTCCTGCTCGATGCGCTCTACGATCCCGCGATCACGCTCGTGACCGTGTATGGAAAAGCGGGCACCGGCAAAACGCTCCTCAGCGTCGGCGCGACGCTCGATCAGGTGCAGACTGGCGTCTTTGAAAAGATGCTGATCACCCGCGTGATCATGCCCACGGGCCGCGACATCGGTTTTCTGCCCGGCAAGCTGGAGGAAAAAATGCAGCCGTGGGTGCAGCCCGCCTTCGACGCGCTGGAGCTGCTGCTCACGCGCCCGCGCCGCCCCGAGCAATTTGAGAACAAGCGCCAGAGCCAGCGCAAGTCCGACGATCAGCACCAGCCTGTGTCGCACAATTCCTCGCCATCAAACGGCCCCGCGAAACCGATGCGCCCGTGGGAACACCTCACCGCAAGCGGACGGCTGGAGATCGAGGCCATCACGCACATCCGCGGACGCAGTATCCCGAACGCCGTCTTCATCGTGGACGAGGCGCAGCAGCTCACGCCCCACGAGGCGAAGACGCTCATCACCCGCATGGGCAAGGGTGCCAAGATGATCCTCATCGGCGACCTCGGGCAGATTGACAATCCCTACGTGGACGCCCACACGAACGGCCTCGTCTATGCGCGCAACCGGCTGCAAGGCCAGCCGTGGATGGCGCACATCAATTTGTTCAAAGGCGAGCGCAGTGAGATGGCGGAAGTGGCTGCCAACCTCATGTAAGCGTGGCGGAAGAAAATTCCACAGCAGGCCCGCGCATCCTCGCGATCCGCGGCGGCGCGATCGGCGATTTCATCCTGACGCTGCCCGCGCTCGCCGCGCTGCACCGCAAATTTCCCGGCTGCGACATGCAGCTCCTCGGCTACCGCAACACCGGCGACCTCGCGCTGAACTGCGGCCCGGAGGAAGGCACGACCTACGCGAGCGCCGCGCGCAGCATCGAATACGGCCCGCTCGCCGCGTTCTTCGCGCACAACGGCGAACTCGATCCCGAGCTGTGCGAATACTTCAAGGGTTTCGATCAGGTCGTGAGCTGGCTGTATGATCCGGACAGGATTTTCGCGAAAAATCTTGAGCGCGCCGGCGTCCGTAATTTCTTCGCCGCCTACACGCCGATCGAGAATGACCGCCATGCCAGCCTCCAACTCGCGCGCGAACTCCGCGGCCTCGGCATCCAGCTCGACGATCCCGCCGCGCATCTCATCCCCACGGCCGCGACGCGCGAAAGCGCGCACGAATGGCTCGCCGCCCGGACCGAGCCGCGGGACAGGCGCCCGCTTCTCGCCATTCATCCCGGCTCCGGCAGCACGAAAAAAAACTGGCCTGTGGGACACTGGCGCTCACTCGGGGATCGCGCCGCGGCCGCCGGGATGCGACTGCTCATCATCGGCGGCGAGGCGGACACCGCATCGCTCGACTACCTCGAAAAAAAGCTCGAGGGCCATACCCCGATCTTCGCGAGAAATCTCCCGCTGCACCTCGTGGCGGGACTGCTCACCCACTGCGCCGCATATTTCGGCAACGACACCGGCATCTCGCACATGGCCGCGGCCGTGGGGGCAAAATGCACGCTGCTCTTCGGCCCCACCGGCCCGTCTGTCTGGGCGCCGGTCGGCGCGCACGTCACGACCATCCGGGCGCCCGGCGGAAATCTCGCCGTGCTCCCGCACGACTCCGTCCCGCTGCCCTCGCTGTGAAGCCCGCGCCGCGCGCGATTACGGCGTAAGGTTCCGGAAATAGATCGGGCGGAATCTCACCTCGTCATCCGTCGAAACTGGCGTGCCGCGATTGTCATGATAGCGCTCGACGACGGCGTGCTGACGCTGCTCCGCGGTCACGATCAGCCGCCCATCCGAAGTTTGCCGAAGCGCCTGCCCGACGGTGTAAATGCTGAACACATTGCCGCGCGACGTGATGAGGCTCGCGATGTCGCGCACGAGCGCCTCGCTCTTTTCGCCCGCATCGGCGACTCCCTTGACCTCGCAAATTTCGCCAGGCGTGTCGAACGCGTTCGGGTCCGTCGCGGCGGGGCTCACCGTCCACGGGTAGCCGTACACCTTTCCCTTGTTCGTCCCCGTGGCGAGCGTGCGGCGATAGATATTTTCCGCGATGGACTCCGCAGAGGTCGCGGAAGGCAGGTTCGCGGAGCCCGCGACCAGCGCGACGAGGCCGCGGTCTCGGACAAGGCTGGAAAAAGGATCGACGTGGGAATTCACATTGATGCGCCCGCCGACCGCTGTGCCATGCGGCGTGAAAATCGCCTCGGGGCCAGTCGAGCCGACGCTCGGCGCGGCGAAGAGATCCATGAAGGCCCAGTCAGGGAGAGTTTTGTTATCGCCGTAGTTATTCGGCTGGAGGCGGATGGTGCGCCAAGGGGTGCTGCCGTTGTTAGCTTCATTGCCCGTATGCACATAGCCGAGTTCGCCGATGGATGTGACCCTTCCGTTATCCCCAGTCGGCCCATTTTTTCCAACGCCCTTGGGCTCCGGCATGTAGAGGCTGTAATCGGAAATCAGCCCACTTTGATCGGTGTCCTGCTGCGGTTTTCCCACAGGAGACTTCGTCGGAGTCTTGCCAAGGGTGGAGGCTTTGTTGATCTGCCCGAAGGTGTTTGTGGCCTGATAGGTCCAATCGCTCGGATGGACGTTGCAGCGCGGGTCGTCCACCTCGACGGAGGGCATATTGTCCTTGGTCGTGCTCGAAGGATCGCCGACCTTATAACTAATGGCGATGGCCTGGGTTGCGATATTCACGCGCGGCCAACGACTGCCATCACCCGAGAGAAAGCCATTGGAATCCTGAGTCCCATAGTACAGGGCCATCCGGGTACTGATCGTCGAACGTGAGGCATAATCCTTGTTCCGGTAGATCATCTTCGTGATGGTGACGTAGTTGCCGGGAGTGAGCGATGTTCCATTCTTGCCTTTGCCACCCGTGATGTCTCCCTTGTAAATCCGGCTGGCGTTGTTGCCCACGCTATCCATATCCAATAGTCCTCCCGTCACCGTGGTTCCATAGTACTGAGTTACGGTCTGATCTCTGGTTTCCGTCCATGTGGCGAACCATCCATATGAGCCTGTTGCCGGTTTCGCCGCCGGGTCTGGCACCAACTCTATTCCATTGTCATCAAAGCCGTAGTTCTTCGGCAGAAAAAGCTCATATTTAAAGTAACATTTGTAGAGCGGAGTCGCGGGCCATCCGGCGGGTTTTGGCGTCGGTGGAACGGTGGGATCCTTTTCCATCCACATGCCTGCCTCTGTGATATAGGGCCCGCGACAGATGCCCTGGTAGGAATTCGCCGCGCCGTACGTGTAGCTGGGATGCAGTGTGAACTTGTTCGAATTGTCCCCGACCGCAGCGGCCGGGCCGACGGCAAACCGCAGCGGCGCGATCACCGCCGTGGACGATTCCTTGGCGCGGACGTAGTCGAGGATATTCACCGCGATCTGCCCCAACCGCGCGTCCGAATCCGCGCTGCCGGGGTAATACTTGTCCTTGAAGCTGACACCGGGCGAGAGCGGCCAGTTTTTCCGGCTGATGTAGTCCATGAGCATCCTCACTGTCACATCGAGTTTGTTCGGGAGCAGTGTCTTGCCGCTCGGATCCGTCGCCCAATCCGGCTGGCCGCCGGCGAGATTTTCGAGGATTCCCGGATCGGGGTCCGTCTTGTCGTCGCGCAGGATGTTGAGGAACTTGCGCGCGTAGGTGCCGTCCGCATTTTTTGGCACGAGCTTGCGATTCATCGTGAGGAGGATGCGATCCTCGCCGAAGAACGTGGTGTCCGGGTCGTGGTTGAAATGCGTGAGTTCAAATTTATTGTAGTCCAGCACCGCGGCGACAGCGGGGCTCACCTGCCGCGCGTCGGCGAAGGAATTAAAAAAGCGGCCCGGGGTTTTCGCGGTCCAGTTATGCAGGGCGTCGGCGAGAGGCTCCGTCATCGGCGCACCCGTGTTCAGCGTGAGCGCCATGAGATTGATCCGGCTGGGATGCGCGGCGGGCGCGGGGTTTGGAATGGCGGTGCCCGCGGCGTTCCGCTTCCACGCGATGTTGTAGTTGATCCTGCTGCTCTCGTCGTCCGCCCAGTATGCGAACCGCCCGATGATCGGGTTGGCCTTGTTCGTGCGGAGGGGCGTCTCGACCGGCAGCTTCGCCGTATCCAGATCGGAAGTGCCGTCCTTGCGCACATAGATCCATCGCAGCTTCATCTGCGTCGGCGCACCGGTGGTGGCGTCACGCCGGTCGGTGATCAGGTACGTGGCCGGATTTTGATCCGTCAGCGTCTGCACGTTCAGTTCGGGCGGCTCCAGATCGAGCTTCGCGTCAGTCGTCGCAAGGAAGGCGGTGCTCGGCACGCCGCTCGAAAGTGCGATCTGTTTTTTTAACTGCTTCTGATCGGCGGGCGGCAAATCCGGCACGATCAGCGCGCCGGGCTGGCTGATCCAATTCCGCTGCGGATCGGTGGTCTCGCGCCGCAGGATCGCCACGACACTCTCGACGCCATCGCGGGCCAGCGTCGCCGCCCGCATCCGCTCAAAGTGGCTGCCCGCCGCGCTGCGTTCCAGCCGCGCGCTCGACAGAAAGCCGAGCACCACGATCGAGATTAGCATGACAAAAAAAAGCACCACGATGAGTGCGGCGGCGCGTGCGCGATGGTAGATGGGGGGATTCATCGTCCGTTGATGAGCTGAACCTGCGTCGTGTAGGTCCGCAGTCCGCCCAGCAAGGGCCGGATTGCCGCGTTGGTCTTCGCCGCATCCTGCATCCGCACGACAAAATCCGCCGCGTCGCTCGCGCTGACGCTGAGGGCGCGCACAGTTGCCGCGACGGGATCCAGCCGGACGGCGAGCCGAGCATCCATCTGCGCGACGGACACCGTGACCGCCGCCGGGAGATAGCGCTGCTCGGTCCGCGTCTGGAGCGTCCCGGCGCTGTCGGTGAATTGAACCTTGAGCGGATACCCCTTCCGCGAATCGAACGGCTTCGGCAGTTCCGCGCCATCCAGCCCGGTGCAACTCAGCCACAGCCCGACGACATTATCCGCGAACAGCCCGACGTAGCCGGATTTTTTATCCGCAGGCGCCACGCGTTCAAGCACCGCCGCGGCGAGCCATGCGTCGGGATTTGCCGGATCGTAGATTTTGAAATCGGGATTCTGCGCAAGCACGCCGGACAAATCCTGCGTCGAGGGATTCACGAAAAATCGGCACAGCACGGGCCGCGGTTCCGGCGAGGCGTCCGTCTTCATCCACTTCACAAAATACCCCACCTCGGCCACGTCCCCGAAACTCGATTCCGTCGCGATGGGCGCCTGCCAGAACGCTGCATCCGCATGGCGATAGTCGGCGGGCACCTGCGCGGACGGCGGATTCACGAGGAACTGAAGATTCCCCTGCCCGGCCTTGCTCACGGTCTCGACCGGGAGCAGCGCGCCCTGCAAATCCGCGGCAATGAAATCCGCCAGCGAACGCGCGCTGCGCCTGCGCTCACCACGTCCCTCGCCGCGCTGCCATGCGCGGGTGACCTCGCTTAAAATCATGCTCATCATCGCGACGATCGCCATCAGGATGCTCACCGCGACGAGCACCTCGATCAGCGTGAATCCGCGGCGCGGGTCAGTAGCGTGCGATGCTCGCATGGAGGACTTGGAGGTTTGGCGGCTTGGCCGCAGGAGCCGTGGCGGAGACCGGCCAGGCGAACTGGAGTTTGAGCGCGGCCCGGTGGTACGGCCCGGTTCCCGGCACCACCCGCGACAAATCGTCGGGCAGCTTCTGCACCACGCACCGGAAGAGCGCGCCGGGCGGCACACCGCTCGTCGTGCCCGTCAGAAGCACCCCGTCATCCGAAAAATACCACGTCGTATCCACGGGCGGCGTGCCTCCCGGCACCGGCGGATTCGGCGTCAAGGTGGGCTCGGCGAGCCACAACGCATCGAACGGCACCGCGCGCAGCCGGCCGAGCACCTGCGAACTCATCGAGGCGAGCAGCGTGTCGCGGCCCGCCACGCGATCCGAATCCAGCGCGACGCCGAGCATACTGATCAGCGACAGCGCCATGATCGCGACGACACCCAGCGAGAGCGCCACTTCCACCAGCGTGAATCCGCATTTTTCGGGACGGGGCGTCTTCATTTCAATCGTGGCTATGCGGAACTATGGGCGGCTGATTTTCGTCGCGCCCGTCGCGCCGACGATGGCGATGTCGAAAAAGTTCGCCGGTTTCCCCATGCTGTTGCGATGTGAGTAGCGCATCACGCCGCCCGCGGTGTCGCCCTCCACCAATCGGATCTGCGCCGGAGCCGTTGCGTTTTGCAACCCTCCGCCCGGTGTGAAAATCCGCGCCGCATAGCCCTCGGGATTGCGAATCGGCATGCCCTGAAAAAGAACCGGCGGATTGTCCTGCTTCGTGCCGGTGAGAAATGGAAATGGATTCGGTGAACGCAGGAGGAAACTGCATTCCTCCGTGGCGCCGGCGTCCACACAGATCCCAACCGGCAGCGTCTCCCATTTGCCGATCTGGCTCCAGCCGGTGCCCGGCTTGTACTCCACCACGGCGAATGCCCGATAGTCGGAATCGGTGCCTTGGTTGGCGAGCAGCACGAGCGCGGTGAGCGTGTTGCGCGACATCGCGTGCTGCCGCGCGAGTCCCGCCAGATTGGTGACCGCACTGCCCGCCATCGTCAGCGAGGAGCCGCGGCCCACCGTGGACAACGCCGGCAGCGCGATCCCCATGACGATGCCGATGATGGCGATCACCGCCAGAAGTTCGACGAGGCTGAATCCAGTAGGAAATTTCTTGGGAGGCATGGGGTCTTCGCAGCGCGCCCGTAGCCAAGGAATTTATCCAGCGGATGGAGGATTCCCAGTGATTTGAATTGCCAAGAGCTAAGCGGCGGAGGACGCGAAAATCCCGCGACGGTCTCGGATTCGGCCGAGGCGCGTTGAATTTCCAGCCTGCAAAACGGAACACGGGCAGTTATCGCGTTCACATGAAGATCCTCACCCTCACATTTTTCCTCGCGCTCGCGGCGATGACCGGCCTCGCAAAGTCCGCGGACGCCGCGAAGCTCACCATCGTGATCATCGGCGACTCGACCGTGTGCAACTACCCGGCGGATCATGCGTGCCGTGGCTGGGGCCAGTTCATCGCGGAGCATTTCAAGGACACCGTGCGCGTCGCGAACCACGCCGCGAGCGGGCGGAGCGCGAAGACCTTCATCGCCGAGGACCGATGGAAACGCGCGCTCGCGGAGACGCCGGACTTTGTGCTGATTCAATTCGGTCACAACGATTCGCACGGCGCGGGCAAGCCCGAGGCCACCGACGCCGCGACCGACTACCGCGATTTCCTCGGCCGCTACGTGGACGAGTCGCGCGCGGCGAATGCGACGCCGATTTTCATCACGCCGATGCACCGCCGGAATTTCGACGCGGACGGAAAACTGAAGGACATCCTGCAACCGTACGCCGACGCGATGAAGGCCGTCGCCGCGGAGAAAAAAGTGCCCCTGATCGATCTGCACGCATCGAGCGGCGCGCTCTTCAGCAAGCTCGGAAAAGAGCACTGCCCGGAGCTGGCCAACGCTCCGACGGACTTCACGCACTTCAACGAAAAAGGCGCGCGTGCCATGGCAGGACTCGTGATGAAGGAACTGCCCGCCGCCGACCCGCGGCTGGCTGCAGAGGTCGTCGCCGCCCCGGCGCGGTAGCGGAAGTTTTGGGTGCCGGGCGCTTGGCGTCGAGTGCGCGCCTCACGCGTCCTTCCGGATTTTCCCGCCCCACGAGAGGATGCGCGCCTTCGCGCCGGCGGCCTCCGCCTCGGGGACTTGGTGATTTTTCACATGGCAGATGCTCAGGCTGCTCCACGCGAGCTGGTCGTTCGGGCGCAGCTCGGTGTTTTTCAGCGCGGCGGGAATGGCCTCGGCGTGGCGGCCCAGCTTCATGAGCGCCATCGCGAGGGCGTGCCATGCGTCGGCAAAGTTCGGATCGAGTTCCGTGCAGCGGCGGTATTTTTCCACCGCGGCATCGAGATCGCCGAGCGCGAGATCGCCGTTCGCGTCGTCGAAAATCTCGTCGAGTTCCGGCGTCATGCGGAGGTGCGGGCGCGGCTCAGAGATCCTTCTTCGGCAGGAGACCCGCTGCCTCACGGCGATCCGCGAGCCATGCGTGGAAGGCCATCATCTGCCGCCTCCCGACGATGCGCTGCGTGATCTCATCCGTGGCTTCCTTCATGCCCACCTCGTCCACGGCGGGACGCTGGTCCACATGCACGATGAGGGCGGCCCCCGCGGCGGGAATCACCGCGCTGATTTCGCCGGGCGCGAGCTTGCCCGCGGCAGTCATCACGGCCTCCGAGTATGCGCTGCCGGGCGGCACACGCTTCATCCCCGAGTAGGCGGGGAAAGCTTCGGCCTTCACCTTGAGCGTGTCCGCGGCCTCGGCAAAGGACTTCGCATTTTTGCGCGCCTCGGCGATTTTGCCGCGGATTTCGTTCGCCTTCTCCATCATCGCCGCGTCCGCCTTGATGCCGGTGAGTTCCTCCTCGAGTTGCTTGCGGACCTTCTCGAGCGGGAGCGTCTCGGGCGGCTGGACTTCCTTG
>JANXZI010000289.1 GCA_025355595.1 Spartobacteria bacterium | reverse complement strand
GCGCCTTCGCGCTCCATGCGGCGCAGTTCGTAATCGGCCTGGAGGTTGAGCCAGAACTGCGGGCTGTTGCCGAAGTATTGCGAGAGGCGGAATGCGGTGTCCGTGCTGATGGCGCGCTTGCCGTGGACGATTTCATTGATGCGGCGCGGCGGGACGGCGATGTCCTTCGCGAGCCGGTATTCGCTAAGACCAAGCGGCGTGAGGAATTCCTCGGTGAGAATTTCACCGGGCGTGACGAGCGGGAGCAGTTTCATCTTCATGTTCAGTTCGGTGCGGTTTGATGTGAAAAGCAACGGTTAGTGGTAATCCAAAATTCCAACCTGCGCCGGGCCGCTTTCGGTCCAGCGAAAGCAGATGCGCCATTGCTGGTTCACCCGGATGCTGTGCTGTCCCTTGCGGTCGCCTTTGAGGGCTTCGAGCCGGTTGCCCGGCGGCACGCGCAAGTCTTCGAGTTTCGCGGCTGCGTGAATCATGACGAGCTTGCGGTGCATCACGCCTTGGAGATTCTGCGGCAGCCGTCGGGACACGAAGCCACGGAAAATCTTCTCGGTTTCAGCGTCGGCGAAACTTTGGATCACAAATCGCTAATAACGCGAGACGTTATTAACGTCAACTGCTTCACGCCATTTTTTCCACCCTTGGAAACGTGTTGCGCTACCTCACCAGCGTCATCGTCGAGGCGCATGCGGGATTCGGCTTGCCGTCTTTCCAGCTCACGCCGGTGAAGGACAGCTTCTGTGCGGCGCCCTTTGCTCTGGAGGGGAGTGTGAGCGTGAGGCTGTGCATGTGCTGGTCGCGGCGCGGGTTTAGGTTTGTGCCGCCGGCGAAGTCGAACACGAGTTCGGTCGCGGTGCTCTTGCGGGTGTTTAGCTTCACGTGCGGCTGGTTGCCGAGCATGTAGTAATGGGTCATCACGAGGCTGCCCCTGTCCATGTGATACACGGAGAGCATCTCCATCTTCGTACTGGGAAAGGTCACTTCCTCGACGGCGCTGCCGTCGGCGGTGACGCGCACGACGGAGTGCGCGGGCGGCATGCCCTTCATCATCGCCGGCCCGCACCATTCGCCCGCGAGTTTCTTCAGCGAGGCAAAGGCTTCGGCATCGGTGGTGGCGGCGTTTGCGCTGGTGGCGGTGACGGTGGCGAGGGCGAGGGCAAAGATGGTTTTCATAGCGCGGCGAAGGTGGCCACGCGGGACGGTGCAAGGCTGGATTGGCATTCGCCGGGCCTTAGTGCGTTTCCGACGACGCAGACGCATTGCCGAAACTATTCCAGTGACGTACACATGCGCCCCTTCATCGTGAAAATCCGCACATTCCCCTCGCTCATCCCCGCCATCGTCATGTCCGCCATCGCCTCCTCCGCACTGTTTGCAGCGTATCCGCCGAGCGGGAAAAAGCCTGTGACGGATGAGTATCACGGCCAGAAAATCTCGGACGATTACCGCTGGCTGGAAGATGGCGATTCGCCCGCAGTGAAAGCGTGGACCGAGGCGCAAAACAGATTCACGCGCGCCCACCTGGATGCGCTGCCGGAACGCGCAGGCATCGAGGCGCAACTCACGGCGCTGTATGCAAAGGACACGCCTTCGCACGGCGGCATCGTCGCGCGGCCGGGGCGGCTCTTTGCGCTGAAATTCCAACCGCCGAAACAGCAGCGCCTGCTCGTGACGCTGAAGTCGGCGAACGATCTCGCGTCGGAAAAAGTCGTGCTCGACCCGAATGAACTCGAGCCGAAGGGACAGGTCGCGATGGATTGGTTCGTGCCTTCGCCGGACGGGAAGCTCATCGCCGTGTGCCTCTCCGAGAACGGCAGCGAGGATGGCGTGCTGCACTTTTACAATACCGAGACCGGCGAGCACCTGCCCGACCGCATCCCGCGCGTGCAGTATCCCACCGGCGGCGGGAGCGTGGCCTGGACGCCGGACAGCAAGGGCGTCTTCTTCACGCGCTATCCGCACGCAGGCGAAAAGCCCGAGGCGGACGTGAATTTTTTCCAGCAGATCTGGTTTCACACGCTCGGCGCGCCGGGGAGCGCGGACACGTATTCCGCCGGGCGCGATTTCCCGCGCATCGCGGAGATTGATTTCGACACCTCACGCGATGGCCGCTGGGTGATCGCGCGTGTGGCGAATGGCGACGGCGGCGAATACGCGCACTACGTCCGCGACATGAAGACCGGCGCCGCTGCGGCGTGGC
>JANXZI010000279.1 GCA_025355595.1 Spartobacteria bacterium | reverse complement strand
TCGCCTTCGGATCAGCTCCGACGGCGGTCTGGATGAGGCCGAGCGTGACTTTCGACATGATCGTTTTTGGGATTACGGTGAGCTGCAGGGAAAGCAAAGCCGGCGCGGTGTGCGCCGGCACGCCGTGCTTGCGCGATTGCGCGGCGCGTTACTTTGCCTCTGTGCGCGGGACGATCTTGATGCTCTCGACAGTCACCTTCTTCAACGGACGATCACTTGGCGCGGTCTCCGTTGTCGCGATCTTCTCAAGCACGTCGTCCCCTTTGATCAGTTTGCCGAACGCGGTGTATTTGCCATCGAGGCTCGACGCTTTGTCATGGCAGATGAAGAACTGGCTGCCCGCCGAATCCGGATCCTGTGAGCGCGCCATGCTGAGCACGCCGCGCTTATGCGGCTTGTCGTTGAACTCCGCTTTGATCTTGTAGCCCGGATCGCCCGTGCCCCAGCGCGCCTGATTCGCGTCATCCTTCGTCAGCGGATCGCCGCCCTGGATCATGAAGCCCCTGATCACACGGTGAAATGCGGTGCCGTCGTAGAATCCCTTTTTCGCGAGCGTCTTGAAATTCTCGACATGCTTCGGCGCGACGTCGGCCCAGAATTCGAGCACCATCGTGCCCATGTTGGTTTTGACCACCGCGACTTCGTCGGCGGCATTTTTCTCGTCCGCTGCGAACGAGCGGACGCTGAGGGTGACGGCAAGGGTGAGAGCGAGGATGGAGGAGAAAAATTTCATCGCGCCGAGAAATACACGCGACGCGATTTCTGTCACGCGGAGAAACGTGGAGAAATCGTGACGTTGCAAAATGCGCGCGACGATTTTGCGCGGAACATTTTCGCAGCGCACCGCACGCCCTCGCAAATCGCTTGCGCGCACCCCGCGCACCCGCCAGCTTCCGCGCCCTTATGTCCGACATCCGCATCATTCTCAAGACCACCAAGGGCAACATCGAGGCGACCATCTTCGCCAGCAAAGTGCCCATGACCGCCGCCAACTACCTCAACCTCGCCACGCGCGGCTACTACGATGGCGTCAAGTTCCACCGTGTGATCAAGGACTTCATGATCCAGGGCGGCGATCCGACCGGCACCGGCTCGGGCGGCCCCGGCTACAAGTTTGCGGACGAGATTGACAGGTCGCTCAAGCACACGAAGCCCGGCATCTTCTCGATGGCCAACGCGGGCCCTGGCACGAACGGCAGCCAGTTCTTCATCACCCACCTCCCAACCCCGCACCTCGACGGCAAGCATGCGGTCTTCGGTGAAGTGACGGAAGGCCAGGACGTCGTGGACAAGATCGCCCAAGGCGATGCGATCACGGCCATCGAAATCCTCGATTCCACCGACACCCTCTTCGCCGCGCAAAAGGCGAACCTCGACAAGTGGAACAAGATCCTCGGGTAGGCGGCGCGCTCTTTCGCTCAGCCAGTCTTCGATCACGAGTCCGCTGACTCGTGAAAATTTACGCACGTTGTTCATCGTCGCAGATGGCGCAGTTATCCACGGTCTCGTTCAAGTCAGCTCCAGTGACCGCTCTCCCCGTCCATTCTCCGCTGTTACGCTGGTAGTTGCTCTGCACAGCTCAATCCGTTGCAGGACGGAAACAAACAGTTGCTTAAAAGCGGAAGGGAACGACAGTCCCCGCCCTTCGCCCGGCCTTGATGACCGGTCGAAGCAGCTCCTAAGGGCTTTTCCAACCCGGCGAAGGTCACAACCCCCGCCAATTCATTCGCAAAAGCAAATCCAACCATGCCTGTTCAAGATGATGTCATCGTAATCGAGGGAAAAATCACGTCGGTCCTCGCCGGAACCATGTTTCGTGTCGAACTGGCCAACAAACACCTCGTGCTCGCACACATCTCAGGCAAGATGCGCAAGCGGTTTATCCGCCTCGCGATGGGCGACCGCGTGAAGATGGAGATGTCGCCCTACGACCTCACGAAAGCGCGCATCGTTTATCGCTTGGGGTAAAGTCAGCGCGAGGACTCACCTGCCGCATACGGCTACCACGCGTAACCTGCGCCCGTGAAAACCGCGACCGTCGAAGTGTTCACTGCGCATGTGGCCGACTATCTCGGCTGCGTCGAAGCCGGTGAGGAAGTGGCCCTCAGCCGCGAGGGTCGCGTCATCGCGCGCGTGCCGCCTGCACCGCCACCGCAGTCGGCGATCAAAGCCGTGACGAAGCCCGACATCATGGCGCGGCTCGAATCGCAATACGGCTCGCACTGCATGTCCGCGGAAGGCTCGTCGGCGATCCTCGACGCCGTGCGCTCGCGGGAATGACCGCGTATCCCGACACGAGCTTTCTCGTCAGCCTCTACGTGTAGCAGGTGCATTCGCCGCGCGCTGCCGCGCACTTTGCGGCGATGCAGGAGCCGCTTCACGTCACCGATCTCGTCCTCTACGAATTCCGGCTCGCGGTGCGCCTCGCGGCCTATCGTGCGGAACACGGCTCGCCCGACATCGTCACCCGGCAGGACGCTGCCGCCGCGTTCACGAATCTCGAATCCGATCTCAACTCCGGCGCGCTCGCGGTTTCTACGGCAGTGCCCAGTTCTCGACCCTCAATCCCGGCACA
>JANXZI010000202.1 GCA_025355595.1 Spartobacteria bacterium | reverse complement strand
GCAACTACGACGGCGACATCTGCATCGTGCATAACACCGGCAACACGAGCGCGCCCGTCTTCCC
The DNA here is from genome assembly GCA_025355595.1 of Spartobacteria bacterium. GTDB lineage: Bacteria > Verrucomicrobiota > Verrucomicrobiia > Chthoniobacterales > Chthoniobacteraceae > SXWH01. The sequence goes on along the minus strand of JANXZI010000202.1, from coordinate 6,325 downwards.
GCAGCCGCGCAAATACGCGAACGTCCGCGTGCCCGTCGGCGCGAAGCCGTGGGGCAATCTTTTTGCGCCGTGCGCCTTTGACTGGAACAAGGACGGCAGGCCCGATCTGCTCATCGGCGAAGGCTCCTACTCCGCCAACTCCGTCTTCGTACTGCTCAATCAGTCCAGCGCCTCCGTGCCGAAATTCACCGACGAGCACCGCCACTACCTCTGCTACGGCGATGGCCGCGAGCAGCTCGTGCCGACCGTCGCGGACATCAATGGCGACGGCGAGCCCGACGTGCTCGTGGGCGACCGGCTCGGCACCGTGGGCATCTACGCGAATCCCGGAAAATGGAAGCCCGGCACCGAACTGCCCCTCGCGGAGATGATCACCTTTGGCGGTGCAAAAAATGTCGGCGCCGGCGTCGCGCCGCACGCCTGCGATTTCAATGGCGACGGGCTGATCGATCTGCTCCTCGGCAAGGCCAACGGGCGCATTGCCATCGCGCTGAACATCGGCACGAAGACCGAGCCGAAATTTGGCTCCGCGACCGAAATCCAGGGAGTGAATCTCTGGGCCAATGACATCCGCCTCCCCACAGGCTGGACACTCGATTCCGGCAATACCCGCGGCAACCTCTACGCCTCCACCTCGGTGCAGGAGACCACCGGCCCGGGCGGCGGCCGGGTGCTCAAGTCCGGCTACTTCCCCACGCCGAACAAATCCATCAAGATGGTCCCGCTCATGGTGGACGGCGCGGACTCCACCGACTTCTTCCGCTACTGGCTGGATCAGTGGTATGCGATGCCCGCGAACTGGGCCGCGGGCGGGCGCGTCACCAATTCATTCATCATCCGCCAGACGCTCACGCCGCTGAAAGTCGGCGGCAGCTACACCCTGAGCTTCTCGATGAAAGGGGCGGGCATGCGCGATTCGCAGGCCACCGTGGCCTATCTCGGCGCGAATGAAAACAAGCCCACCAAGTTCACCCCATCCGGGCGCGGCGTGAAAGCCGTGAAGGACGAGGCCCACGAGGAACTCTACGAGGTGGAAAAATTCAGCAACAGCCAGCAGTGGCGCACCGTGAAGAAGACCTTCACCGTCCACTTCCGGGACAAGACCATCAAGTCGCTCGACACGACGACGCTCGCGATCCTCGAGTTTCGTTTCGAGCTCGATCAATACCTCGGCTCCTGCGAAATCGCCGACGTCCAGTTGAAGCTCGACGGAAAATAGGCGCGGACTGGCATCTGGATCACGCGGGGAGAGTCGGGCATCACGCAGGCTCTCGAACCACAAAAAGCGCGCGGCCTTTCGACCGCGCGCCTTGGTGTTACAGTGCAGGGTTAGGGCACTATTGCAGGAGTTATGTTGCTGGCGCGGGTGGAAGCCCACGAATGCACCTACTTAGTAGCGGTAATGCTCGGGCTTGTAAGGTCCGTTTGCGTTCACGCCGAGGTATTCGGCCTGGGACTTGGTGAGCTTGGTGAGCTTCACGCCGATTTTTTCAAGGTGCAGGCGCGCGACTTCCTCGTCGAGGTGCTTCGGCAGACGATAGACTTCGGCGGCGTATTTGTCCTTGTTCGTCCAGAGGTCGAGCTGGGCGAGCGTCTGGTTAGTGAATGAGTTCGACATCACGAAGCTTGGGTGGCCGGTGGCGCAGCCGAGGTTCACGAGGCGGCCTTCGGCCAGCATATAGATGGTGCGGCCATTTGGCAGCGTGTAGGCATCATACTGCGGCTTCACGGTGATCCGCTTCACGCCCTTGTGGGTGTTGAGGCGCTCGACTTGGATTTCATTGTCGAAGTGGCCAATGTTGCAGACGATCGCCTGGTCTTTCATCTTCAGCATGTGATCGAGGGTGATGACGTCCTTGTTGCCAGTCGTGGTCACGTAGATGTCGCCGCGGCCGAGGGTGTCCTCGACAGTGGTGACTTCAAAGCCTTCCATCGCGGCCTGCAGGGCGTTGATAGGATCAATTTCCGTGACGACGACGCGGGCACCGAGACCGCGGAGCGAGAATGCGCTGCCTTTGCCGACATCGCCATAGCCGCAGACGACCGCGACTTTGCCGGCGATCATGACGTCGGTGGCGCGCTTGAGACCGTCGCAGAGGGACTCGCGGCAGCCGTAGAGATTGTCGAATTTCGACTTAGTCACCGAGTCATTCACATTGATGGCGGGGACGAGGAGCTTGCCGGCTTCCTTCATCTGGTAGAGGCGATGGACGCCGGTGGTGGTCTCCTCGGAGACGCCACGCCAGTCTTTCACCATCTTAGTCCAGATGCCGGGATGCGACTTAGCCACACGCTTAAGAAGGTTCTTGATGACCTGCTCTTCGTGCGAACCGCTAGCGCTGTTCACCCACTTGTCGCCCTGCTCGAGTTCATAGCCTTTGTGAATGAGGAGTGTGACGTCGCCACCGTCGTCCACGACGAGCTGCGGGCCTTTCTCGCCGGGATGAATGACGGCCTTCAGCGTGAGATCCCAGTATTCTTCGAGCGTCTCACCTTTCCAGGCAAACACCGGCGTGCCCGTCGCGGCGATCGCGGAAGCGGCGTGGTCTTGCGTGGAGAAAATATTGCAGCTCGCCCAGCGCACGTCAGCTCCGAGCTCCTTGAGGGTCTCGATGAGCACGGCGGTCTGGATGGTCATGTGCAGCGAGCCAGTGATGCGGACGCCCTTCAGCGGCTTCTCTTTCGCATACTTGCGGCGGACGGACATAAGGCCGGGCATCTCGTGCTCGGCGATGGTGATTTCCTTGCGACCCCAGGCAGCGAGGGAAATGTCGCGGACCTGGTAGTCCTGCTTGGCGCCGTTGGAGGCACCGTTGGATTTGGCCGGCGCTTTGGCGCGCGGCGGTGAGAGTTTGATCTTAGCCATGATGTTAGTTAGTTAGTTGATTACTTAGCGGCCTTCCTGAGTGCGTCGGCCTTGTTGGTGATTTCCCAGGTGATGTCCTTGTCGTTGATCTTGCCGAAGTGGCCGTAGTTTGTGCTCTTCGAGTAGATCGGGCGGAGCAGGTTGAGCTGTTTCACGATGTCGGCGGGCTTGAACGAGAAAACCTTGTTCACCGCGGCGAGGATTTTCTCGTCGCTGATGGTGCCAGTGCCGAACGAGTCCACATGCACGCTCACCGGCAGCGGATGCCCGATGGCATAGGCAAACTGAATCTCGACGCGCGAGGCGAGGCCTGCGGCGACGATGCTCTTCGCGACCCAGCGGCCCATGTAGGCGGCGCTGCGATCCACTTTGCTCGGATCCTTTCCGGAGAATGCGCCGCCGCCGTGGCGTCCGCTGCCGCCGTAGCTGTCCACGATGATCTTGCGTCCGGTTAGGCCGCTGTCGCCCTGAGGTCCGCCGACGACGAACTTACCTGTGGGGTTGATGAGATACTCCGTGTCCTTAGTCAGCATGGACTTAGGCAGGACTTTCTTGACGACGTTCTCGATGCAGAACTTCTCGATTTCCGCGTGCGTCGCGCTAGCCGCGTGCTGCGTGGAAATGACGACATTGACGATGCGAGTGGGCCTGCCATCCACATACTCGACGGAGACCTGCGACTTGGCATCCGGACGCAGCCACGTGGCGGCTTTGCCGGCCTTGCGGATGCGAGTTAGTTCGCGTCCGAGGCGGTGCGCAAACATGATGGGAGCCGGCATTAGTTCCGGCGTCTCGTCGCAAGCATAGCCAAACATGATGCCCTGGTCGCCAGCACCCTGCTCTGCGGTCTTCTTGCCGTGGGCCTTCTTCGCGTCCACGCCCTGCGCGATGTCGGGCGACTGCGTCGTGAGGTAGTTATTGATGAAAATCTTGTCCGCGTGGAAGACGTCGTCATCATTCACGTAGCCGATGCCGCGCACAGCGTCGCGGATGGTCTTGTCGATATTGATCACGTTGCCGATCGGCTTTCCCCCGAGCTTCGGGATGGTGATCTCGCCGCCGACGACGACGATGTTGCTCTTCACGAAAGTCTCGCAAGCGACGCGGCTCGTGGGATCGATCGTGAGACACGCGTCGAGCACGGCGTCGGAAATGGTGTCTGCGACTTTGTCAGGATGGCCTTCGCCGACGGACTCTGAGGAGAAGATGAAACTACGGGACATGTGGTGTGGTTGGTGGGTTTTCGTTTGGCATGATTCGGCGGATGCAAGAAACGCACTCATCAATCATGATTGCATGATATGTTGCAAAGAAGGGGCTGCGGGTCAATCGGAAAGTGCGGCCTTTTCCGGCCGGCGTTCTTGGGCGCGAAACGTGAAGTTGGCGTTCCAGATGACACCTGCGCCTTGGAGTGCGGCGGCAAGCTTTAGCGCGACACCGCCTTTGGAAGGGATTTCCGGCCGGCAGCCCGAAAGGAGTGCCACCGGCTGCCGTCCTCCGAAAGCGGCGGGGCGCGGTCGCTTCCGCCGCGGTCTACGGCTGGTCTCTGCCGCTTCGGGATTGAACCCGCGCATTTCCCCGCGCATGAAAGTGCGCGTGCGCCATCGTCCCGAACTCCATTCCACGCTGAAACGCGTCTTCGGCTACGACTCGTTCCGGCCGTTGCAGGAGGAGATCATCACGGCGGCAATGGACGGGCGCGACGTGCTCGCGCTGCTGCCCACGGGCGGCGGAAAGTCGCTGTGCTTCCAGCTTCCCGCGCTGCTGGGCGACGGCCTCACGGTCGTCGTGTCGCCGCTCATCGCGCTGATGAAAGACCAAGTGGATGCGCTCACGGCGATGGGCGTGGCGGCGACATTTTTGAATTCCACGCTCGGCGAACGCGAGGCGAAGGACCGGCTGAATGGCCTCTGGAACGGCAGATACCGGATGCTCTATGCCGCGCCCGAGCGGCTCATGCTGCCCGGCTTTCTCGACAAATTGCGCGAGTGGAAGGTGACGCTCATCGCGATTGACGAGGCGCACTGCATCTCGGAATGGGGCCACGACTTTCGCCCTGAGTACCGGCAGATCGCCTCGCTGCGCGAAAAGTTCCCCGGTGTGCCTTTCATGGCGCTCACCGCGACGGCGACCGAGCGAGTGCGCGAGGACATCGCGGCGCAGCTCCACCTGCACGAGCACGCGCATTTCGTCGCGAGCTTCAACCGGCCAAACCTCACGTACCGCGTCGTACCGAAGGCCGACGGCTACCGGCAGACGCTGCGTTTCATCAAAGAGCGCAAGGGTGAGTGCGGCATCGTGTATTGTTTCAGCCGCAAGTCCGCGGAATCGCTCGCGGAAAAACTGACCGCCGACGGTGTCGCTGCGAGCGCGTATCACGCGGGCCTCTCGGACAAGCTGCGCGCGGAAAATCAGGAGGCATTCCTGCGCGACGAGGTGCGCGTGATTTGCGCGACGATCGCCTTCGGCATGGGGATCAACAAGCCGAACGTGCGCTTCGTCATCCACTACGAGCTGCCGAAAAACATCGAGGGCTACTATCAGGAAACCGGACGCGCCGGACGCGACGGCCTGCCGGGCGAATGCCTGCTGCTTTTCAACCCCGGCGACGCGATGAAGCAGACGCGCTTCATTGACGAAAAGCCGAGCGCCGACGAGCGCCGCATCGCCCGCGCGCAGCTCCACCAGATGGTCCACTACGCCGAGTGCGCGACGTGCCGGCGCGCGGAACTGCTCGGCTATTTTGGCGAAACGTACGCCGAGCAAAATTGCGGCGCATGCGACAACTGCCTCACCCCACGCGAGACCTTCGACGGCTCGCTGGCCGCACAGAAATTCCTCTCCTGCGTATTTCGCGCGCGCACCGCGTCGTATCGCGGGGACGCGAGCTTCGGCATCAATCACCACGCCGAAGTCCTCACCGGCGCGGACACCGAACGCATCCGCAAATGGCAGCACGATCAGCTTTCGACCTTCGGCATCGGCAGCGAGCACCCGCGCGAAGGCTGGCAGCACATCGGCCGCGAACTCGTGCGCCTCGGCCTGCTCCAGCTTGCATCCGGCGAATTTCCCACCGTCGAGCTGACCGACGAAGGCGTGCAATTTCTGAAAGCCCGCCCCGCGCTCCAACTCACCCGTCCGCCCGCGAAACTCGAGCGCACACGCAAAGGCGAGAGGGGCGATCCGGCGCACGAGGCAAAACCGCGCGCGTATCGCAAAGGCGACATCGCCTGCGACGAGCCGCTCTTTGAAAAACTCCGCCAACTCCGTCGCGAGATCGCCGATAGCCGCAGCGTCCCGGCGTACATCGTCTTCGGCGATGTCTCGCTGCGGGAGATGGCGCGCGATTACCCGACCACCGAACGCGACATGGAAAACATCAGCGGAGTCGGCATCAAAAAGCTCGAGGACTTCGGTGCGCAATTCCTCGACGCGATCATCAAACACCTCCGCGAAAAT
>JANXZI010000525.1 GCA_025355595.1 Spartobacteria bacterium | reverse complement strand
GGGGAGACGATGGAATTTCATGCGTGGGAGAGCGGGAACTTGGGGGGATCCTCGTTACCGCGGGCGTTCCATACGGGGGACGCGACCTCAAGGCGAGTCCCGCGTTGCTGCGGCACGGAATGGCGTGCGCCGCCAGACAAGGACCGCCAATACGCCGTCGGAATGTGGTTGAGAATTTGAGTTGCTAAGATACTGGGAATTTCGGGACTGTTTCGAACGCGAACGGGAATTCCCCTGTTCCAAACCCCAACTGAACCCAAACAAAATCCATGAAAAAACTCCTTACCATTGCAATCACGATGATGATGGCCGTCGCCTCGTATGCCGGATGCGGCATCAAGGTTCCCGTCACTGGCGAAGCCAAATCCTACGATGCCGAGAAGAAGCAACTCACGGTCGGAACCGAGGCGATCACGCTCGCGGCGACGGTGAAAATCACAGATGCCGAAGGCAAGGAAGTGAAGATCACCGATGTCGTCGGCAAGCAGGTCACGGTTTCCACCGACAAGCACAACAAGAAGGGTGAGTCGGTCACAGTGAAGAAGTCGTAAGGCCTCCCGCTTTCTGATTTAACCAATCGTTTCAACAAAAGACCCAGGGGTGAATCCTCTGGGTCTTTTTGCTTTTGGAAGATGACTGCAAATCGGTGGCTCGGAGGCCGTGCCGTGCGGGAAGGTCTGCACGGAGGCGCGAACACGCTAGGCGCTCGTCCATGAAAGCAGCATTGCTCGAACTCGAAATCGTGATTCCGGCAAGGGACTGGAAAAATCGGATCAATCCCGTGCGTTTTGTTGTTTGCCTCTGATCGGGGATGATCTGAATTTTTTCCCATGAACGCGATGCGTGGGCGAAGTTCGAGAATCGTTTCCTCAAACCGTGAGCACTGACCTCCAGCGATCGTGCAATCCAAGGAGGCCGAGCGCCGCCGCCTGCGAACGCTGCCGTGGCCGGAGAAACTGGAGATGCTCGACAGGATTCGCGACCGGCACATTTTGCTCCTGCGAACCCGCCCGCGTGCGGTGCTCCTTCCAAACTCACGCGCGGGACTACTGGAGTTTCTCGACGATGCGCGCGACGTTCACATGCTGCTCGACGAGGCTCTGGATGCGCTGGATTTTTTCGTTGTCGCCGGGGAGCGTCTTTACGGTCATCGAGTGCAGCGTGCTGGCGATGCTGTAGCTGTCGAGCGGTGAGGTGATGACCGGAATGTCGCTTTCATGGAGCAGCTTCATCACGCTCTCGTGGGGCTGGTGGCCGGAACTCAGCACGACGCCGCAGATTCCGCGCGGGTGACGGCCAGTGTGTGAGAGTGCAGCGAGCACCACGTCGTCGCGGTCGCCGGGTGTGATGAGCAGCGTGCCGGTGCGGAAAAGCGTGAGCAGGTGGCCCGCAGCCATGTCGCCGATGAGCATGTGCCGCACGAGGCGTTGCGAGCTGGCTCGCGCATTCAGGAACTCCCCCTTCACCGCCTTGCACACCTGCCCGAGCGTCGGATGACCGAGGAGCGGATCGGCGGGAATGGTGCCGAGCAGTTCGATGCCGAGGCGCTCGAATCCGCGCCGCGCGAACTCGACGACCTGATCGTATTTTTCCGGAAGCACCTTGTTCATGATCACGCCGATCACCTCGACGCCCTGTTCCGTGAACACGGCGCGATTCAGCGCGACTTCATCAATGGGCCGGCCGATGCCGCCCTGCGTGACGAGGATCGCCTTGCTGCCGAGGAGGTGTGCAACGCGGGCATTTGAAAGATCGAACACGGAGCCGACGCCGGCGTGTCCGGTGCCCTCGATGATGATGAAGTCCTTTTCCCACGCGGCGCGGTCGAACGAATTCTGGATGCGTCGCACGAGGATGTCCGAGTTTGCCTGCTGGATGAATTTCCGCGTGAAGTCCGGCTCGACGGCGATGGGGCTGATCGCCTCGAGCGGCGCGGCGATGCCGTAGGTCTGGTCAATGAGCACCGTGTCCTCGTCAATCTTGTGCCCCTCGATTTCGACGAAGCGCTGGCCGACCGGCTTGATGAATCCGATGCGACCTTGCGACTTTCGCAGCGCGCCGAAGATGCCAAGAGAGACGGTGGTCTTGCCGTCGTTTTGCTGCGTGGCGGCGATGAAAAGCCGCTTGGTGATGCTGTTCATCGGCCGCAATCCTCAGCTCGCCGCGCGCTCGGGATAGAGCGTGCGGTACTGAATCGCGAGCAGCCCGGCCGTCGCGGCGACACCGAGGATTTCGTCGTCCGTCGCGCCACGCGAGACGTCCACACACGGTCGCGAGAGGCCGAGCAGGAACTGGCCGTACACCTCGGCACCGGCGAGATGTTTCACGAGTTTCGAGGCGATGTTGGCGCTGCTGAGATCTGGAAAAATCAGCACGTTCGCCTTGCCGGCGACGAGGCTGTCGTGGGCCTTGATCGCGGCGAGGCCGGGCACGATCGCGGTGTCCGCCTGCATCTCGCCGTCAATTTCCATATCGAGTCCCGCGTCGAGTGAACGCTGTTTGGCGAGCGCGGCGGCGGCGGCCATTTTCTGCACCGCGGGAAGCTGCGAGCCGCCCTTGTTCGTGAAGCTGAGGAAGGCGATGCGCGGCTTGTTGCCGGTGAGCTGGCGGCAGATTTTGCCGGTCTCGATGGCGATATTCGCAAGCTGATCGATCGTCGGCTCGGGAATGACGGCGCAGTCTGCAAAAAAAATCACGCCGCGCTCACCGTACCGTTTGTTGCTCAGATCCAGCATCTGGCAGCTCGAGATCGTGGAGATGCCCGGCAGCGGCTGGATGAGCTGGATGAGCGGGCGCAGCGTGCTCACCGGCGTGAGGCCCGTGCCGACGACGAGGCCGTCCACGAGATTGTACTGCACCATCATCGCCGCGAAATAATTCGGCTGGCTGAGGATTTCGCGAGCCTGCTTCGCGCCCATGTCGCGGTAGCGCTTCAGCTTTTCGAGGCGCGGGATGAAGGTCTCCATCTCAGAGGACTTCGCCGGATCCACGATGCCGATGTGATGAAGATCCACCTTCTCGGTCAGCGCAGCCTTCTCGACGGCCTCGCGCGCCCCGAGCAGCACGGGCGTCCCGAGGCCCAGCTTCGCATAGCGACCGGCAGCACGCACGACGGCGGGCTCGGCGCCCTCGGGAAAGACAATCCGCTTCGGGTGCTTCTCGAGCTTTTCAAAAATCGTCTCAACAAAACGCAACATGCCGCGGACTTTCGGGCGGGTGGCTGGACGTGACGAGTGAATTTTGTGTGGCTTTTTCCGCTGCGCCGAGCGCCAACATCCGCCGTGCCCGCCGCCCTCCTCGCATCGCTCGCCGACTACCACACGCACACGCCGCTCTGCCGCCACGCGGAGGGCTGGCCGGTGGACTATGCGCGCGTGGCCGTGGAGCGCGGGCTCGGCGAGCTCGGCTTCGCGGATCACAATCCGATGCCGGAGCAGTTCGACGACTGGCGGATGCTGCGCGAGGAGCTGCCGCGGTATTTCGAGGCGGTGGAGGAAGCGCGCGCGCAATTTCCGCAGCTCAGGATCAAGCTCGGGCTCGAGTGCGATTTCATCCCCGGCTCCGAATGGTGGATCGAGGAACTCGCGGGCATGGCGGAGTGGGACTACCTGATCGGCAGCGTCCATTACCTGCGGCAGGGCTGGGAGGTGGATCACCCGCAATACGTCGCGCGGCACAAGGGCCATGCGGAGGACATCTGGACCGACTACTGGGATCTCTACGTGCAATGCATCCACAGCGGGCTTTTCGATTTCGTGGCGCATCCGGACCTACCGAAAAAATTCGGCATCACGCCGACGGGCGATCTGCAGCGGTACTACCACCCCGCGGTGGTGGCGCTGGCCGAGACCGGCACGCCGTTTGAAATCAACACCGCCGGACTGCGGCGCGACTGCCGCGAGATGTATCCCGCGCGCGGCTTCGTCGAGCTGGCGCACGCGGCGGGCGTGCCGCTGCTGATCAATTCCGACGCACACACACCGGGCGATGTCGGCGCGAATTTCGAGGAAGCCGCCGCGCTCGCCAAAGACTGCGGCTACACGCACACGCTGCGTTTTGCGAAGCGCCGCAGTTCGTCCGTGCCGATCGCATGAGGCTGCTCGCGCGCGGATTCACGTTTGAGTTCCCGCGACCGGTGCTTGTGATGGGCATCGTGAATCTCGTGGCGGATTCATTTTCCGGCGACGGCATCACGGAAATTGACGCTGCGCTCGCCCACGCCCGTGAACTCGTCGCGCAGGGCGCGGACATCGTGGACATCGGCGCGGAGAGCGCGCGCACGAATCGCGCGGCCCTGCCCCCTGCCGAGGAGGCTGCGCAGCTCGTGCGCTTCATCGAGCAGTGGCGCGCATTCGGCATTCGGGATTCGGCATTCAGCAGCGTCCCGCTCTCGATCAACACCTGGCGCCCCGAAGTCGCACGCGTCGCGCTCGCCGCGGGCGGAGACATGCTGAACGATATCGGCGGATTGCCGACCGACGAGAATGCGCGCATCTGCGCCGACACGGGCGCGGCGCTGCTCATCATGCACACCGTCGGCACGCCGAAGGTGCCGCACACGCACGTCGGCTACGCGGATGTGATGCGCAGCCTCGATGAATTCTTCACGGAAAAAATCGCGCTCGCGGAGAATGCAGGCGTCCCGCGCGAAGCAATCCTGCTCGATCCCGGAATTGATTTTGCCAAGCAGCGCGACGACAACCTGCGCATCTATCGCGCAATCGAACGGCTGCACCGATTCGAGCGCCCCGTGCTCCTGCCCGTCTCACGCAAGACGGTGATCGGCGATGTGCTCGGCCTGCCGCCAGCGGAACGCGACGCAGGCACCGTCGCGTGCATCACCGCGGGATTCCTCCGCGGTGCACAGATCTTCCGTGTTCACAATGTGCGAGCCGCCGTGCAATCGCTGCGGATGCTCGAAGCCGTGGCGGGACGAGAGTAGGCGCGAGCGGAAGCTCACGTCCGCGTTCTCCCAAACACGCGTGCAAAAAAGCGCCGCCAGTCCGAAGACGGGCGGCGCTCGAAGTGTTGCGCGATTTTCAGCGACTCAGCGTCGGGTCCGCAGCTCAAAGCTGGCGGCAGAACTCCTCGAACCGGTCGAGGCCCTTTTTGATGATGTCGAGGCTCGTCGCGTAGCTGAGGCGCACGGTGCGGTCGTCGCCGAAGGCAATGCCCGGCACGACTGCGACGTGATGCTTGCTCAGCAGGCGATCGGAGAAATTCGCCGAACTCAGGCCGAGCCCGCTGATGTTCGCGAGGACATAGAACGCGCCCTGCGGCACGACGACGCTCACACGGCTGATCTTCTGGAGCCGGTCCACCATGTACTGGCGGCGGATATCGAATTCCTGGCGCATGTCCTCAATGGGCTGCTGGTCGCCCTTGAGCGCGGCGAGCGCGCCCTTTTGCGCGAAGCTCGTGCAACCGCTCGTGGAGTGGCTCTGGATCGCGTCAATCGCCTTCGCGATCTGCTCCGGCGCACCGAGGTAGCCGAGACGCCAGCCGGTCATCGCGTAGCTCTTGCTGAAGCCATTCACGGTGATCGTCAGGTCGTAGAGTTCCTTGCTGAGCGACGCGATGGAGACGTGCTTCACATCATCATAGACGAGCTTCTCGTAGATTTCGTCGCTGAGGATCAGGATGTCCTCGCCGAGCGCCACGTCGCCGATGGCGCGCAGTTCTTCCTCGGTGTACACGGCGCCGGTCGGATTTCCGGGCGAGTTCAAAATCACCATCTTCGTGCGAGGCGACATCGCCTCCTCGAATTCCTCCGCCGTCATCTTCCAGCCGTTCGATTCCTTCGTCTGGACGATCACGGGCTCGCCGCCCGCGATGCGGACCATCTCGGGATAGCTCAGCCAGTACGGCGCGGGGATGACGACCTCGTCGCCAGGTCCGACGCACGCGAGGATCGCGTTGAGGCACGAGTGCTTCGCGCCGTTGCTCACGACGATCTGGTTCGCCGAATACTCGACGTGATTGTCGGCCTTGAACTTCTCGCTGATCGCCTGACGCAGTTCGGGGATTCCGCTCGATGGCGTGTATTTTGTGAAGCCCGCGTTCACCGCAGCGACGCACGCCTGCTTGATGTGATCGGGCGTGTCGAAGTCAGGCTCCCCTGCTCCGAAGCTGCACACATCAATGCCCTCGGCGCGCATCGCCTTGGCTTTGCTATCGATGGACAGCGTGAGTGACGGAGTGAGGATGGTGGAGCGTTCGGCGAGTTCCATGGTTGGTGTTTTCAGTTGGTCGGGTTTCGGTTGAGGTTGGTCGGCTTACTTCTGCGCAAGCCAGTTCTCGATCAGGGTTCGGAAATTATTCTCCTCGATGCGGATGATGCCCATCTCGCGCTGCGCATTCTCCGCCGCGTCCGAGGCGTGTGCGGCGTTGACCATGATCGTCTGGCCAAATTCCTTGCGGATGGTGCCGTGCGGCGCCTTCGCGGGATCCGTCGGCCCGAGGACCTCGCGGATTTTCCGCACCGCATCCTCGCCCTGGTAGATCAGCGCGAGGCACTTTTCCGTGCCCGGCTGTGCGCGGAGATCGGCGGGACATTCGCTCGGCCGGCGTCCGCTCATGAAAGCGACGATCTCCTCCCAATTTTCGCGGCCATTGATGGGGCCCAAAATTTCGCCGAGCGCCTTTTCCGCCTCGGGCGTGAACGCAAGATCGAACACCGGCTCGAGTGCCTTGCGGGCCATTTCGCCGGAACGGCCGCGCAGCTTGTCCTGCAGCACGGCGAGCACGGGGCCGTAAAATTCCTCCGCCTGCGCGACGCTCATGTGGAGCACATTGCACGCGATGATGTAGAGACCCGTGCGGCTGAAGAGATCGATCACGCCGCCGGGACGCGCGTTCGGAAAGCGGAAGTTGTCCGGCTTGATGAGCACGAGCGTCTTCTGGACGGTCGCCGTCGGAGGATAGTCAATCGCCCTGTCGAGCAGGCCGCCGTCGCTATCGGAGTACTGTGCCCACAGCTTCAAATCATGGCGCGCGCTCGCGACATCCGGCGCAGTAAGTACCGCGGGCTCGAAGTAGATCACGCGTCCGTCCTTGTCCGTGATGTAGTCGCCGAACGTGTCACGGATCGTCTCGCCCGAAGTGCGCTCGTTCAAAATGTGGCCCGCGACCTCGCGCAATTTCTTGACCGCATCCTCGCCGCGGAAGACGAGCATCAGCACGCGGCGTTTCGTGCCGGCGTCCTTTGCGGAAAGATGTGCGCGGACGTATTTCTGAATCGTCTCCTGGGCCGCGCGATGCGTCGGCTCATGGTCCGTCACCAATCCAGCGGCATATTTTTCCACCAGCTCCGCGCTCGGCGAAAACATGCGTGCAGCGACAAGCTCAAGGCCCGTGCGGGAAAGCAGACGTGAGACGATGCCTCCCGTCCTCGATTTGCGAATCGAGTAGGGTGTGAGAAGGACGTAGGAAAGTTCGACAGCCATGATGACTAAAAAGCCCACGTTGCCCGCTGAAATCGCTCAGCAATCAACGTAGGCTGCGTGGTTGGTAATTTGGTTCAGCTTGCGGGGCGGCGAAGCTAGAGGGCCGAATCTGAGCGTCAACGAAATTTTTGCCGTC
>JANXZI010000149.1 GCA_025355595.1 Spartobacteria bacterium | reverse complement strand
TCCAGAGATCGCGCGGGCGGTTCATGATGTCGTGATGGCGCTCATCGGCTTTCCGCGTCGCGACCCAGTTCTGATACTGCTCGGCGACGTAGGCGGGCTTTTGCAAAATGAATGACAGCGCGCAGAGTGCGAGCAGCGCGGCGACGAGACGCCACGAAAATTTCTGCGGGAAGATCACGCAGAGCAGCAGGCCTGCGGCGAGCGGGTAGATTTTCAAATATGCGATGATGCCGATGCACAGCGCAGCCACGGCCCAGCGCGCGGAGCGAGTCGCGATCACCGCAAACATCACGAGTGCGACGACGAGCGGGTTGGCCTGCGCGTTGTTGATGCTGCCGATGGAGAGCGGGAGCAGGATGAGGAAGACGAATGCGTGATTCTTTGCGGGAATCCGCGCGGTGCCACCGTGCAGCCATGCGCGCACCGCGGCGAGGTAGGCGACGACGACGCCGAGTCGCCATACGATGTTCGCGACCCAGAACGGCATGAGTGCGAGTGGCGAAAAAAGTGCGGCGACGAGCGGGCTGTAAAGGTAGTCGGTGCCGCCGGAGTAGAGATTCTCGCCGTGGAGCCAGCGTGCGCCTGCGGTGTGGAAGATCGGGAAGACGGTACCGCTGCCAGGCTTCAGCAGCGAGCGGATGAGCACGCCGAGCACGAGTGCGATCCAGAGCGCGGCCACGATCAGCCACGCGTTGCGTGTGCGCCTTTCCGCGTCGGCTAGGGACGTAGGCATCGGGATTCTTTCGTCATGTGAGGCGCAGGCTATTCGCCGCGGCGGGTGGCGGACAAACGGAAAACACGAGCGGGGATTTCGCTGCGGTGTGCCAATTTTGAAGTTGAGCGTTGAGCGTTCGATGATTGACGTTGATCCCGCGCGAAGGCGCCTCCCGAGTGATACCATCTTTCATAAATATGCGGATTGAAGGCGGGAAGGCATGTCTCGGGTAGGGTGGGCGTCCCGCCTGCCGTGGCGCGCGTCCCACGCGGCACCCGGCGCATGATCCCGGGCGTTCGGTACGCCAGCGCCGTTAACTCCGATTTCCCGGGTAAGCGAGCGTCGGGTTGTCATTTTCAGGCAGCGATTCGATCACCCGCAGCGTGGGGGAACGTGATCGTATAGGCCCGGCCATTGCGATTGGGATCGCTGTTATCCCCGTCGAGAAGAGCAGGCAATTGCCGACCGCCCAATGCGAGTAGGAACCCCGGCCACGTTCGCGAATTTTCTCATGCGTAATATGGGCGGGACCAAGTGGTTTCTCCTCCTCGCGGCGGATTCAGTCGCCATCGGTTGCTTTCGAGCTGCGAGGCCACGCACCCGTCCATGGCTTGGGATTACCTCGGTGCGGCGAAGACGACGCACACGGGGGCTCCGACGCCGTCGGCTTTTCCGGCGGGGGTGAGCTGGCCGGTGGCAGGATCGATTTTGTGCGAGGCGAGGCTGTTGCTGTCCTGACCGGCGGCGACGAGCCAGCCGCCGTCGGGCGAGAGGGCGAAGCCGCGCGGGACTTTCACGCCGGCGGGCGCATTCTGGACGAGCGTGACTTTCCCATCCCCGGCGATGGCGAAGACGGCGATGCTGTCGTGGCCGCGGTTCGAGACGTACACGAATTTTCCGCTCGGGTGGCAGAAGATTTCCGCAGTGCTGTTTTTGCTCGCGTTGGGTGCGTCGGGCGGGAGCGTGCTGATGGTCTGGATGGCCGTCAGCGTGCCTTTCGCGGCGTCGTGCGCGAGGGCGGTGATGCTGCTCGTCATCTCGTCGCACACGTAGGCGAAGCCACCTTTCGGGTGAAATGCGAGGTGCCGCGGGCCGCTGCCGGGCGGCACTTTTCCGCTGGGCGGATCGTTCGGGGTGAGCGTGCCTTTCGCGGCGTCGAAGCGGTAGATGAAGACATCATCCGTGCCGAGGTCGCACGCGTAGGCAAAGTTGCCATTCACGTAGATCGAGTGCGCGTGCGGGCCTTTCTGCCGCGACGGGTTTGCGCCGGTGCCCGTGTGCTGCATGGAGGCGGACGCGGGCGCGATGGAGCCGTCGTCGCGGATCGGGAGAGTGGCAACGCTGCCGCTGCCGTAGTTTGCGGCGAGCACGGCCTTGCCGCTCGGGTCCACGAAGACGTGGCAATTGCCGGAGCCTTTCGAGGACTCGTTGTTCAGGTGCTTGAGCGTGCCGTCCTTTTGCACGGCAAATGCGCCGACCGCGCCGCCGCCGTCCTCGATGGCGGCGTAGAGGAATTTTCCGCCGGGATGCACGGCGAGGAAGCTCGGATTCTTCGCCTCGACAGCGAGGCCGAGCAGTTTGAGTTCGCCGTTCGTGGTGTTGAGCGAGCCGCGCTCGATGCCGCGATTGCCGCCGGGCTTTGTGTAGGCGCCGATGTAAAATTCAACCGTGCCGGCGGAGGCTGCGACGGTGTTCAGGAGGAAGGGAAGCGCGAGAAGGGCGAGGTGTTTTTTCATGGGAAGTGAGGGCTGGTTTCGGGGAGAGTCGCGCGATGTTCATGCGAGGAGCCTGCGGATTTTTTCGCGGGTCTGCCCGAGGTTGAACGGCTTCTGGATGAAGTCAACGAACCGGTCATTTTGGAACCGGGTGGCGACGTCTTCGGTGCTGAAGCCGCTCATGATCAGCACGCGCAGGTCGGGCCGCAGCTTGCGCATTTCGCGCAGCGTCTGCTGGCCGTCCATGTGCGGCATGGTGAGATCGAGGAAGACGAATTGCAGCTCGCCGAGACTCGGGAGGAGCTTCATCGCCTCGCGGCCATCCGCCGCGGCGACCGTCTCAAATCCGAGGTAGCCGAGCAGGCGCATGGCGACGTGCCGGACGGTGTCCTCGTCGTCCACCACGAGGACGGTGCCCGAGCCGCGCCACTGCTCGGGCAATTCCGGCGCGGCATCGGACTCGGCGATCTTGTCGCTGGCCGGGAGCATCACGCGGAAGCAGGTGCCGCTCCCCAGCGTGCTCGTGACCGTGAGTGCGCCGTGATGCCCGCGGACGATTCCGAGCACTGCGGCAAGGCCGAGGCCGCGGCCCGTGAACTTCGTGGTGAAAAATGGATCGAAGATGCGTTTGAGCACATCGGGCTCCATGCCGCTGCCGGTGTCGCTCACCTCGAGGAAGACGAAGTTGCCCTCGTGCGCGTCGGGCGCCGCATTTGCCGTTGAGAGGGCCGCCGCATCGAGATGCTCGGTGCCGGTCGCGACGCGTACGGTGCCGTCGCGTTCGCCGAGGGATTCGCTGGCGTTGATGACGAGGTTCATCACGATCTGGCGGAGCTGTGTCGCGTCCGCGAGCACGGCGGGGAGCGAGGATGCAAAGTCGAAATCGAGGCGCGCGCGCTTGCTGATCGAGATGCCGAGCAGGCTCATCGTCTCGCGGATGAGCGCATTCAGATCCAGGGCCTTCACGTCAAAGCGTCCCTTGCCCGAATATGCGAGCATCTGCCGGCAGAGATCCGCCGCGCGGCTCGCGGCCTTCTCGATCTGCGCGAGGAAGGCGTGCGCCGGGGAGCCTTCGGGCATTTCCGAGGCGGCGAGGGTCGCATTGCCGAGCACGCCCGTGAGGAGGTTGTTAAAATCATGAGCGATGCCGCCCGCGAGCACGCCTAGGCTCTCGAGTTTCTGCGTCTCCTGGAGCTTCGACTCCATGGCCCGCCGCTCCTCTGCCGCTCGCTTGCGTTCGCTGATGTCCCTGCAAAAGACGTGCAGCCGCAGACCCTCGCTGGTGTCCTCGGCATTCGCGTGGATTTCAAACGCGACAACGCTCCCGTCCAAGCCCAGCAGATCGACTTCGAGATTCTGGAGGCGGCGTTCCGTGAGCAGCGTGTGAAATGACTGCGTCGCGAGTGCGTGGTGATGCGGCGCGACAAACTCCAGATAGCCGCGCCCGAGCACATCCGCCTCGCCCCCGACGCCGAAAAATTCGAGATATTTTTCGTTGGCCGCGACGATGCGGCCCGTGGCGTCGGCCTGCGCGTAGCCGATGCCCGTCGCATGGATGAGCGTGTTCAGCAGGCGGTCGGAGGCCTGCAATTTTTCCAGCGTCTCCACCGTGTAGGTGATCTCCTCCGCGAGCGTGAGGTACGAGCGCACGGAATTGTCCGGATTCCGCAGCACGGAATTCCACCACAGGCAGTGAATCACGCGCCCGTCCTTGGTGAGATT
>JANXZI010000129.1 GCA_025355595.1 Spartobacteria bacterium | reverse complement strand
AATTGATGGGCGGCAAATTCGGTGCGCCGCATCTCGGCACGGTGTTTGTGAATGTCACCGGCTCCTTCGTCATCGGCTTCATCGCGGCGCTCGGGCCGATGCCGTTTGCGCGGCAGGTTTTGATGATCGGCATCCTCGGCGGCTACACCACGTTCTCCTCATTCAGCCTCCAAACGCTCGAACTCGCGCAGGAAGGAAAATGGGCGACAGCGGGCGCAAACGTGGCGCTGTCCGTGGTGCTGTCGCTCGCTGCCGTGGCGCTTGGGCACTTGTGCGGCGCTGGGGTGCGGCGGGTTTTTTTTCCCGCAGAAAAATGAACCCGCCCTCCGATTTTCACGCCCGCAAAGCCGCGCGGCTCGCTCAGCTCCGGCTGGATGCGGCGGACTTTGAGGAAAAGTTTTCGCGCAGCTCCGGGCCGGGCGGCCAGCATGTGAACAAGGTTTCCACCGCCGTGCAGCTCCGTCATGTGCCGACCGGCGTGGCGGTGACGGTGCAGGACACGCGCTCGCAATCCATGAACCGCCAGCTCGCGTGGGAGCGGCTGCTCGACACCATCGAGCGCACGCGGCGCGAAGAGCGCGCGGCCCGGCGCGCGGAGATCGAGAAAAAGCGGCGGCAAAACTCGAAGCGTCCGCGCGGCGTGCAACGCCGCATCCTCGATGACAAAAAGCGGCACTCGCAGGTGAAGAAGCTGCGGAGCAAGGACTGGTAGGAAGCGCGGACTTTTTACATCGCACTCGCCGCCGCGCGGCCTGCGTGCTTGAGTCGCCGACCATGACGAACAGCGACACCACTTTCGACACGCATCAAAAGGCGCTGAAGATCAATCTCGATCCGCGCTTTTACGGCACCTTTGCTGAGATCGGTGCGGGGCAGGAGGTGGTGCGCTGGTTCTTCCGCGTCGGCGGCGCGAGTGGCACGGTGGCGAAGAGCATGTCGGCCTACGACATGGCGGTGAGCGATGCGATCTACGGCCCCGCCGAGCGCTACGTTTCGCGCCCGCGCTTGCAGGCGATGCTCGATCACGAGTTCGCGCTGAACCTCGAGCGCCTCTCCGACCTGCGCGGCGACGCCACATCGTTCTTCGCATTCGCGAACACGGTCGCCACGCGCAATTTCAAGGGCACAAACGAATGCCACGGCTGGATGGGCGTGAAATTCCAGAGCCATCCGCGCGACGAGGCGAGCCAGGTCATCATCCATGTGCGGATGCTCGACGCGGATGTGCAGGCGCAGCAGGAGGCGCTCGGCATCGTCGGCGTGAACCTCTGCTACGGCTGCTTTTTCCTGCACCACGAGCCGGAGCGGCTCGTGGAAAGCCTGCTCGACGATCTCCACACGGGCCGCCTCGAGATCGACATGATCGAGTTCAGCGGCATCGAATTCCGCTCCGTGGACAACCGGCTCATGGCGCTGAAGCTCGTGCAACTCGGCCTGAGCGGCGCGGCGATGTTCGGCCCGAATCGCGAGGTGCTCCAGCCCGCGGAGGTGTTTTACAAAAAGGCCGTCCTCGTCGAGCGCGGCAGCTTCCGTCCCCTCACGCATGTGAACCTCGACATGATGCGTTGCGCATTTGAAAAATTCTCCGCACTCCCCGAGGTGAAGGGCAAGGACACCGTGCAGGTGATGGAACTCACGATGACGAACCTGCTCCAGACGGGCGCGATGGACCGCCGCGATTTCCTCGCGCGCGCCGATGTGCTCAGCGCCTGCGGCATGACGGTGCTCGTGAGCGACTACAGCGAATTCTTCAAGCTCGCCGCCTACCTCGGCCGCATCACGAAGGAACGCATCGGCCTCGTGCTCGGCGTGCCCACGCTGCTCGAGCTCTTCAACGAAAAGTACTACACGCAGCTCCCCGGCGGAATTTTGGAGAGCTTTGGGCGGCTCTTCAAAAACGATCTCACGCTCTACATTTACCCGCTCCAGGATCCGCTCACCGGCACCATCTCGACCGTGGCCACCGCGACGGTCGCGCCGGACTTGCAGAAGCTTTACGGCTATCTCCACGACCGCGGCAGCTTCGTCGCACTGGACAATTTCAACGCCGAGTATCTCCCGATTTTCAGCCGCGACGTGCTCAAGCGCATCGGCGACCACGATCCGTCGTGGGAAAAAATGGTGCCCGAGTCCGTCTGCGACATCATCAAAAAGCGCGGCTTCTTCGGGTATGCAAAAGGCTCGCGGAACTGACGCGCGATGGCGTTTTTCGACTGCCATTTCTTCAGCGAGGCGCTGGCGCTCCAGGTGTCCGCGCATGTGCTCATCCCGCAGCCGCTGGCGTCCGCGCCGCAGACCACGGGGAGGAAAAAGCACCCGGTCCTTTTTCTCCTGCACGGCCTGAGCGACGACCACACGATGTGGACGCGCCGCACGAACATCGAGCGCTACGCCGCGGAGCGGAACCTCGCCGTGGTGATGCCCGCCGTGGGCCGCAGCTTTTATCAGGACATGGCGAGCGGCGCGCGTTACTGGACTTTCGTGAGCGAGGAACTTCCCGCGATCATGCGCCGCTTTTTTCCGTTCTCGGAAAAGCGTGCGGACAATTTCGCCGCCGGTCTCTCGATGGGCGGCTACGGCGCGCTGCGTCTTGCCCTTGCGAATCCCGATCGGTTCGCCGCCGCCGCGAGCTTCAGCGGCGCACTCGACTACGTGCGGCGGCTGCGCGATTCGGGCAAGCCGCGCTCGCGCATTCATCAAGCGGAGTGGAACGCCGTCGCCGGTCCCGGTGCGGACGCCGCGGGCACGGACAGCGATCTTTTTCACCTCGCAAAAATGATCGCCAAGCGTCGCGCTCCCAAGCCCGCGCTGTGGCTGAGCTGCGGCACGGAGGATGACATCATCGGCGACACGCGCGCATTTCACGCGCACCTCGATGCACTCGGCTGGCGGCATCACTCCGAGGAGAGCACCGGTGCGCACGACTGGGCCTACTGGGATGCACAGATTAAACGCGCCGTCGCATGGCTGCCCTTGAAAAAATGAGCACACCGCCACCGCGCATCCGCAGAAATTCCAAGCCGCTCGACACGCTGAAGGCCGGCGCGATCATCGTCTGCCTGCTGCTCGGCTGCATCCTCATCGCGTGGGTGGCCACGCAGTTGATGCGGCATCAGGAAGCGCCGCAGGATCTCAGTCCGAAGCACGACCGCCCGATGTGGGAGACGCAGCCGGTACCGCGGTGAGTTTTCGTGGGACCGCCCGCGCAGGAAAAGAGTCGCCCCGAAACACGCGAAGTGACGCGTAAAATAGGTGCACAGTTCGCGCCAGTTCGCGTGTTTCGCGGGCATGTCTCGCTCCGTCATTCGCAGGCGAAATTTTTCGCAACCTCGCGCTGGCGCGCGTGTTTGAATTGCCACCCCGCGACCAGCGCAACCCCTTCGCGAGCCGCGTGCGTCCTTCACGAAAACCTTTCCATACCATGAACCCGATGACCTCAAACACCTGCGGCGACATCACCCCGCTCTTCACGCGCCGCGGCGTGCTGGGCAATCTCGCCTGCGGCTTCGGCTGGCTCGCGTTCGCCGGGCTCGCGGGGAAAAATGTGATCGGCGGCGAGGCGAATCCGCTCGCACCGAAGCAGCCGCATTTCCCAGCGCGGGCCAAGCGCGTGATCTTCCTCTGCATGCGCGGCGGGCCGTCGCATGTGGACACCTTTGACCACAAGCCGAAGCTCACCGCGGACACCGACAAGCCCGGCAAGCGGCCCGGCACGAAGCTGCTCGGATCGAAGTGGAAATTTGCGCAGCACGGAAAAAGCGGGCAGTGGATTTCCGAGCTGTTCCCAAATGTCGCGAAGCACGCCGACGACCTGGCGCTGGTGCGCTCGATGCAGACCGATCTCCCCGCGCATCCGCAGGCGTTTTTGAAAATGCACACGGGCAACTCACAGTTTGTGCGCCCGTCGCTCGGCGCGTGGACGACTTACGGGCTCGGCACGGAGAACCAGAATCTGCCTGGCTTCATCACGCTCTCGCCGCCGTCCGGTTTCGGCGGCGCGCAAAATTACGGCAGCGCATTCCTCCCCGCGATCTATCAGGCCACGAAGATCGGCTCGGACAACCGCTCGGTCGCGGGCGCGCAGGTGCGCAACATCCAGACCACGCTCGGCCCGACGGCGCAGCGCGCGGAACTTGAGCTGATCCAAACTTTGAACCGCGAGGCGCTCCGCCGCGACAAATACAATCCGGAAGTCGAGGGCGTGATCGAGAGCTACGAGCTGGCGTTCAAGATGCAGAGCCAGATGCCCGCGGTGATGGACATCGAGAAGGAATCCGAGGCGACGAAAAAACTCTACGGCATCGGTGGCACGAGCCGTGGCGGCGGCGGATTTTTTGCAGGCGGCGGTCCCGGCGGCGGGGGCACGGATGACATGGGCCGGAAGTGCCTGCTCGCGCGGAAATTCATCGAAGCCGGCGTGCGCTATGTCGAAATCAATCACGGGAACTGGGACCAGCATTTCAATCTCGGCAACGCGCTTCAGGCCAACTGCACATCCGTGGATCAGCCCATCGCGGGCCTGCTCACGGATCTCAAGCAGCGCGGGCTTTT
The DNA here is from genome assembly GCA_025355595.1 of Spartobacteria bacterium. Lineage (GTDB taxonomy): Bacteria > Verrucomicrobiota > Verrucomicrobiia > Chthoniobacterales > Chthoniobacteraceae > SXWH01. Next base: position 36 of record JANXZI010000129.1, on the reverse strand, counting down.
GAAAGACACGCTCGTCGTGTGGAGCGGCGAATTCGG
>JANXZI010000094.1 GCA_025355595.1 Spartobacteria bacterium | reverse complement strand
CGCGACTCCTGGCTCGCACCCGGCATGAGATCGCCCGCGATCTGCTCGATGGTGAAGCGGTCGAACGGCTTGTTGTCGTTGAAGCTCCGGATCACCCAGTCGCGGTATGGCCACACGTTGCGCGGATTGTCCGAGTGGTAGCCGGTCGTGTCGGCGTAGCGCACGAGGTCGAGCCACCACACGGCCATGCGTTCGCCATAGCGCTCGGATGAAAGGAGACGGTCGGCGAGTTGAGAGATGAGCGAAGAAAGTTGAGGAGCATCGCCCGCGCGCGCGTTCCAATCCTTCACGAATGCTTCCACATCCGCCTGCTTTGGCGGGAGGCCGGTGAGGTCGAGATGCAAGCGGCGGCAGAGCGTCGCGGGATCGGCGGCGGGTGCGGATGCGAGGCCAAGCTGTGCGTGACGCGCGGCGACGAAGGCATCAATGGGGTTTTGAGTTTTGAATTTTGAATTTTGAGTTTTCGGCACGGGCGGCCTTTGCGCGGGCACGTAGGCCCAGTGCGGCTCGTATTCCGCACCCTGCTCGATCCATCTTTTGATCACCTCGCGCTCGCGTGCAGTGAGCTGTCGGTGCTCCTTGCGCGGTGGCATCGCGTCGTCGTCGTCCTTCGTCACGATGCGCTTCCACACTTCGCTCTCGGCGGGCTTTCCGGGGACGATGGGAAAAATGTCGTCAATCTTCGCGAGCGCCGCGTCGCGCACGTCGAGTCGCAAGTCGGCCTTGCGCGTGGCCTTGTCGAAACCGTGGCAGCGGAAGCAGGTGTCGGCGAGGATGGGCCGCACGTCGCGATTATAGGCCGGCTTTGCCGGGATGGGCGCGTCGGCGGCGAGCGCGGACGAGGCGAGAAGCAGAAAAGGGAGGGCGCGTTTCACGGTGGGAATCTTTCCGATGTTCCAGGGCAGCGCAAGGCGGATACCGGGTGCGCACGCCGTGATGGACAAGCCGCGCGCCGCGCTGTTTAACCGCGCCATGTTCCTCCGCATCCTCCTCCTCATGATCGCCGCCGCACTCCCCGCATCCGCCGCAGAAAAGGACACGCGCTGCTTTGAGATGCGCACTTACTACGCCGCACCCGGCAAGCTCGACGAGCTGCTCGCGCGCTTCCGCGACCACACGGTGGCGCTCTTTGAAAAGCACGGCATCACGAATATCGGCTACTGGGTGCCGGTCGAGAACACGGACCACAAGCTCGTGTACGTGATCGCGTTTCCGAGCCGTGAGGCGCACGACAAATCGTGGAAGGAATTCGGAGCCGATCCGGACTGGCAGGCCGCGCGCAAGGCCTCGGAGGAAAAGGGAAAGCTGCTGACGAAAGTGGAGGCGGTCTTCCTGAACGCCACGGATTTCTCGCCCGCGATCCAGCCATCGATCGCAGCACCGCGCGTCTTCGAGCTTCGCACCTACACGACGACGACGGGAAATCTCGGCAGGCTGCAGGCGCGCTTCCGCGATCACACCGTCGCGCTTTTTGCGAAGCACGGGATGACGAATCTCTTCTACTGGACGCCAATGGCCGATCAGAAAAATGCCGACAACACGCTCGTCTATCTGCTCGCGCACAAGGACGCGGATGCGGCGAAGGCATCCTTCGGGGCATTCCGCGCCGACCCGGTCTGGGTCGCGGCGAAGGAGGCGAGCGAGAAGGACGGCGGCGGATCGCTCACCACCGAGGGCGGCGTGAAGTCGGAGTTTTTGAAGGCGACCGATTTCTCGCCGACGAAGTAGGCACGATTGCGCGCCGCTGCCCGCGGGCATACGTTCCGCCACACTCCAGTGAACACTTCGCGCCCGAAGCTCTCCGCAGACGACCAGCGCAAGCTGGATGAACTGCACGCGCGATTCAGCAAACTGCGGCGGTACTACGTCGGCTATCCGTGCAATGAGGACTTCGACTTTTCCGAGCTGCTGCCGTTCTTCGAGTTTGCGATCAACAACGTCGGCGATCCCTTTGGCGGCTCGAACATCCCGCTGAACACGCACGGCATCGAGCGCGAGGTTCTCGCGGAATTTGCGGAGTTCACGCACGCGCCGAAGGACGGGTGGTGGGGCTACGTGACGAGCGGCGGCACGGAGGGAAACATGTACGGCCTCTACGTCGCGCGGGAACTTTTCCCCGAGGGCATCTGCTATTTTTCCGAGGACACGCACTACTCCGTCGCGAAGGTGCTGCGCCTCCAGCACACGCGGAACATCATGTTGAAAAGCCAGCAGAACGGTGAGCTCGACTACACCGATCTGCGCGAGACGCTGCGCATCCACCGCGACGTGCCGCCGATCATCTTTGCGAATATCGGCACGACGATGAAGGGCGCGGTGGACAGCCTCGCGAAGATCCGCGCGGTGCTCGACGATCTCGCGATCACGAATTCGTACATCCACGCGGACGCCGCACTGAGCGGGATGATCCTGCCCTTCGTGGAAAGGCCGCAGCCGTGGGATTTCGCGGCGGGCGCGGACAGCATCGCGATCTCCGGGCACAAGATGCTGGGCTCGCCGCTGCCGAGCGGTGTGGTGCTCGCGCGGAAGGCGCACGTCGATCGCATCGCGCGGAGCATCGAATACATCGGCGCGCTCGACACGACGATCTCGGGATCGCGCAGCGCGATCGGGCCGCTCTTCCTGTGGTACCGCCTGCGCACGATGGGGCGCGAAGGCATCACCGCGATGGTGCGCGGGAGTCTGGAGCGTGCGGCCTACGCGGTGGATGCGCTGAGGGCGCGCGGCATTGATGCCTGGCGCAACGAAAACTCCGTGACCGTCGTCTTTCCGCGCCCACCGGAAGCCGTGATGAAAAAGTGGATCATCGCCCCGAAGCGCGGCATCGGGCACCTCATCACGATGCCGCATGTGACGAAGGACATCGTGGACGAATTCGT
>JANXZI010000080.1 GCA_025355595.1 Spartobacteria bacterium | reverse complement strand
TGCCGCTCGCGCTGGTTCAAAGTGATCCATGCGAGGATTTCGCCGTCGCCCTTGCCGTTCGTGACTTCTGTGCGGAGCGAGTCGGCGTCAATGCCAAGGTAAGTGAGGATGCGCTGGTCGTTCGGGCAGGCGTAGTGGAAGGAGCCCGCAGTACCGGCGAGTTCGGCGCGGCATTTATCGAGCATGCGGGGAAGCAGCGCGTAGCCGCCGAGGCGCGCGCGCACGCTGCGAGGAGGACGCTGGGTGAGATCGGTGTTCGGGATGTTCATGCGGAAAAGGATCACACAGTCCGGGGCCGCGCGGCAAGCGGGAGTCGAGCCGCGATCAGGGCCGAGGGTTCAAGGGGAGGCCTCCGTGCGGGAAGGACAAGATCGCCGAGTTGCGTGAGGCACCTGTGGCGGGCTCAGCGCAAAACAAAAAATGCGAAGAGCAACGCGCGCCCGCAACGCCGTCTAGGGTTTCGGCCGCGACGGCTTTTCCTCCCCGAGGATGTTCACGGTGAGGCCGAAAAGTTTCCACCGTGACTGCTCGGAGACGTATTCGAGCTTGAACTCCACACGCCGCGCACGGCCCGGCGCGGTGGCCTGAAAAACGATCGCGTCAAATGTGCCGTTCAAATTCAGCACGCCGTCGGAATTCACCCGCGCGGGCTCGGAGAGCAGCATGCGTTTTCCTTTGATGGGCGAGAGATCCACCTGGGCCGCGACCGTGGCGGCAAAGGCATTGTTCAGCGCCGCGAGAGTCAGTCGGTTGTCGTTGTTGAAAGGATCCTGCTTCGCGCGCCGCTCGGGATCGGAGCCGGAGTATGCGATATCCCTGGCAAGCTCCTTGGGGTCGCGCCCGCGGTATTTCCACCGGTCGGACGCCGCGGCGTAGAGCGTGGAAAAATCCCCGCCGTTCTGAATCGCCTCGTTAAAACGCATCAGCGTGTCTTCCGCGAGCTGCCGGAGCTGCGGCTCCGCGGGTATGGTGATGGCGCTCGGCTCCACGATTTCCATCGCCCGGATGCCGATGTTGTTCTCTGTCCCCCTCGTGTCCTTCGTCCGCGCCGCGACCGCAAAGACATCCTCCGCAACGCCGCCGTCGGCAGCGGGAATGGATCGGGCCTCGATGAGCCGCCACGCGCCATCCTCCGTGCTGAAGACGAAATTCAGCGCGAGCCGGCTGTCGTCCTTCAGCGTGAAAATCCCGCGCACCGTGGCCAGCCGCCCGCTGCGTTCCGGCCCGCCCCATTTCACCGCGCGCGCATCGCACAGGCCGAGGTCGCGCACGCGCGCCTCGAAATAACTCTCTGAGCGCCGGAACCGGAATGCCAGCGCAGTCTCCCCGTACGCCTCCACGATTCGCTGGTCGGAAAGCATCCGCCCCATCTCCTCCGCGGCATCGCGCGCCGAGCGGCTCCGGTCGTTGCAGCCGCAGAGCAGCGTGGCAAAAATCAGCGCCAGCGTGCTGCGCAGGCCGTTCCAAAATGCGGGGCGCTCCATGGCGTTCACCTTCGTGCGATCTAGCGGCTCCACTCCAGCATCCGCCGCAGCGGCACTTCGGCACGCGCGCGCACGGGCTCGGGAATGAGGACTTGCGGCTCGCGGTTCAAAAGGCACGCGTGCAGTTTTTCGAGCGTGTTCAATTTCATGTAGCGGCAGTCGGCGCATGCACACTTGTCAGTCGGGCCGGCGATGAAATGCTTCCCCGGAATCTCGCGACGCAGCCGGTGCAGCATCCCGCTCTCCGTCACGATCACGAAGGCCTGCGACGGGTGCGCCTTGCAAAATGTGATCATCTTTTCCGTCGAGCACACCTCATCCGCCAGCAGTCGCACCGCGCGCGTGCATTCCGGGTGCGCGACCACCGGCGCATCCGGCCACTCGGCCTTGATGCGCTCGATCGCGTTCCGCGTGAACTCGACGTGGACGTAGCAGTTGCCCTTCCACAGATCCATGTGTCGCCCCGTGTGCTCGATCACCCACTGCCCGAGATTTTCATCCGGGACAAAAAGGATGTTCCTGTCCTTCGGCACACGCTCGACGATCTTCGCGGCGTTCCCGCTCGTGCAGATCACATCGCACAGCGCCTTCACACCCGCAGAGCAATTGATGTAGGCGACGACGTAATAATTTTTGTCCGCATTCGCGCGCAGATGCGCCTCGAGTTTTTCCGCCGGGCACGAGTCGCTCAACGAGCAGCCCGCGTTCAGATCGGGAAGGACGACGGTCTTCGTCGGGTTCACGATCTTCGCCGTCTCCGCCATGAAATGGACGCCACAAAACGCGATCACATCCGCCTCCGTCTCCGCCGCCTTGTACGCGAGTCCCAGCGAGTCGCCGACGAAATCCGCGAGTTCCTGGATTTCCTTCACCTGATAATTGTGCGCGAGAATAACGGCGTTGCGCTCGCGTTTGAGCACTTGAATTTCCTCTGCGAGATCGAGACCGGCGACGGGCATGGCACACTCTACGACCGCGATCCGCGCGGCTCAAGGCCCGGATGCGAATGGTTCCGCTTTGCGGTCGTGGTCGATCTCCGGTGTGCGCAGGAGCAACGCCGCTCCTTGGGAGTGCCCGCTTAGCGTTTTACAAAGAACCCGCTCCGATTCAAGATGCCCAACTTATGAAGCACCATTTCCTCCGCGGTGCGCGCGTCTATCTTTCGGGACCGATGGATTTCGTGGCCTCGCGGGCCGACGAGAAAAAACTCGGATGGCGCAACCGCGTCGGCGATTTTCTGCGCTCGATGGGCGCGATCGTTTTCGATCCGTGGTTCAAGCCTTCCGTCCGCGGCCTGCACGAGTATGGTTTGGAGGACATCAAGTCGGTGGACGCGCGCGAGACGTGGAGCTTTGAGCCGGGCCAGCGTGGCGACGAGGCGCGCGCGGCATGCGCGGAGAAATTCTGGGAAACACTCCACATCGATCTGCGCATGGTGGACACGAGCGACTTCACCATCGCCTACGTGCCGACGAATATCTACAGCGTCGGCACCGTGCATGAGATCGTCCTCGCGCGGCAGCAATTGAAGCCCGTGCTTTTCGTCAGCCCGCCCGTCATTTTTCCCGCGCTCGACAAAATGCGCGAGCATCTGAGCGGTGATCCCGCGGGCCTCGCGCTGCTCGAAAAGCTCGCCGCCGAGGTCCCCATCAAGCCCAACCCGCGCGGCATCCCGAGCCTCTGGTACATGCCGCTGCTCGGCGGCGGCGGATTTTTCGACGGCTTTGGATTCGCGAATTATGCGGAGCGGTTCCAATGGCTTCCGACTCCCGCCGACGATCTCGAACAGCGGCATCCGCCACAGAATCCGCTGCTGCCATTCCTCGAAAAACTCGCCAGCGAAATCCCGCGCCGCTGGGACAGCCGGACGAGGCAATACGTGACGAACGACGACTGGCTGCTGTGGGAACTCGACGGCACGCCGCGCACCGAGCCGCCCGAGAAGCCGCCGACGGTCAGCGAAAAGTAGCCGTCCGCTTTCACTCTTAATCTTAATTTTAATCCTCCCGATGACCGTCGCGCTTCACCCGAAGAGTAAGCATAAGATTAAGATTAGGATTAAGAGAAAAATGCCATCCGTCCTCGGCAAACGCACCTGACCTCCCCCGCCATGTCTGACCTCCCCTCGACCGGCCATCACCCGAAATTTCCGCCCGGCTTCCGCGCACGCCGCGGGCTGAACTGGGGCTTCATCGGCCTGCTCTACACGTCGTTCTACATGTGCCGGTACAA
>JANXZI010000049.1 GCA_025355595.1 Spartobacteria bacterium | reverse complement strand
TGCATACTTCGCACAAAGGTTCATGAGAATTGGAGAACCAATCTGCATCGGCATCTCCACATTAAAACCCGGGAAGTGTTCCTCGCCGGAGTCCTTGGATTGGGCCCCGGCATGGGAATGTTGCGATCCACCGGGTTGTGTACGATGGCTGCCCGACTGCCCGGCGGCGGCTTTACCCTGAGCACCGGACTGCGATCCGCCCCCTTTCCCAGCTCCACTCAGCGAAAAACTGAAGCTGGTGAGGTGGAAAGTTCCTAGAAACTGAGGATCTAAGGACTCGCCCTTAAGTGCTTTTTCGAGCAGGCCGTCCGAGCAGGTAAATCGAAGAAATGCATCAACTGGTGCTTCGGGCATTTTCCCCCCTAATTACTTTGGTTACATGCTGGCGAGGTTGCCTGAGCCGTCCCATTCCTTGTTTGCCTTGAGATCGTACCCGCCAATGGGTCCCGGTGTTCCCGGCGCGCCCTTGTCCGTTTGCGGAATGTACTTTGTGGCAACCTGCCGGTAATTGAATTTGACCGTATCCGTGGACTCTTCATCGCCGCTTGTGCTAAAACTCGAGATGATGCAACTTCCAAAGACATATCGCAGGAACTCCATTGATTTGCCGCCAGCTTTTCGCACATGCAAGATCACCGTATCGAAGTGGGTGCCGATTGCGCAGTGCTTCATCAGTTCCGAGGAGCCCTTTTGAGTATCAATGGTAAACTCAAAATCATCGAACTCTGCCTTTCCAGCACCTACCCCGGTTCCGGTTGAAGCGGTGCCTTTCTGGTTGACTGCAAACGTGAATGTCTTGACGTGAAAGTTGTCTTTGAATTTGTCGTCTATTGACTCGCCTTTGATGGTAGCTTGCCCGCCTTTGGTGAAGTCTAGGAATGAATCGATGGCCATAGGTTAGTTTTGGTTGAGGTTGCTTGTTTTGGATTTTGTTTGAAAGATGCCGGTCTTCAGTTTCGGATTGACCTGAATGAGAATGATAATCGTTAGATTCTAACCGGCTTTTGCGGAGGGAAGCTTCGAAACGAGCCGCAGAGAAACCGTGAGGCCTTCGAGCTGATAATGTGGTCGCAGGAAGAACTTGGACGAGTAGTAACCGGGATTTCCAGGAACCTCCGCGACTTCAACATGGGCTTCGGCCAGGGGTCTTACCGCCTTGAAATGCTCAGGTGCCAGCGGGTCGGATTCCACATAATTCTGGATCCATTTGTTGAGCCAGCGCTCCATATCGTCCCTTTCCTTGAAGGAACCAATCTTGTCCCGAACCATGCACTTCAAATAGTGGGCAAAACGACAGGTCGCAAACAGGTAAGGGAGGCGCGCTCCAAGATTTGCATTGGCCGTGGCATCCGGATCGTCGTACTCGGCCGGCTTGTGCAATGATTGTCCGCCGACGAATACCGCGTAGTCGGTGTTCTTCCAATGCGAGAGCGGCAGCATTCCATTCTTACCCAACTCAGCCTCCCTGCGATCCCCGATGGCGATTTCGGTCGGGCATTTCATATCCACACCGCCGTCATCGGTCGGGAAGGTGTGGACTGGCAATCCCTCCACCATCCCTCCGCTCTCAGCACCTCGAATTCGAGCGCACCAGCCATAAAGTTTGAAGGCCCTGGTGATGTTCACACCCATCGCATAGGCCGCGTTCGACCACGTATATTTCGAGTGATCCGAACCCTCCATTTCCTCCTCGAAGGCAAATTCATCCACCGGGGCTGTTTTTGCACCATAGGGAATTCTGGAGAGGAATCTCGGCATGGTCATGCCGATGTAGCGTGCGTCCTCGGATTCCCGCAACGAACGCCATGCCGCGTATTCGGGCGTCTGAAAAATCTTAGTCAAATCCCTCGGGTTGCTCAGTTCCTGCCAGCTTTCCATGTTAAAGAGACTGGGAGCTGCCGCCGTGATAAAAGGGGAGTGCGCCGCCGCCGAAATCTTGCTGATTTCACCCAGCATCTCGATATCCGGAGCGGAGTGATCGAATTCGTAGTCTCCGATCAGGCAGCCGTACGGCGCGCCGCCAGGTGTGTCGTACTCGTCCCCGTAGATCTTTTTGAACAATGGACTCTGATCCCACGCCGTGCCCTTGTACTTCTTCAAAACCTTCCCGGCTTCCTTTTTTGAGATGCTCATCACCCGGATCTTCAACTTTTCGTCCGTCTCCGTGTTGTTGACCAAGTGATGAAGGCCTCGCCATGAGCCTTCCAGCTTCTGAAAATCGGAATGATGGATGATCAGGTTCACCTGCTCGCTGAGTTTCCTGTCCAGTTCCGCTATGATGGCCTGAATTGAGGCTACGGCATCCCTTCCAATCAAAGTTGTCCCCGCAAGCGCCTGTTCCGCCAGAGTTCGCACGGCAATCTGTACCGCACTGCGGCTTTCCTCCGTCTTCGGTTTGAATTCCTTGGAAAGGAGCGATTCAAATTCCGAAGTATCCGCCGTTACCGTAGCGCCCTGCGCTTGGGATGATTCAGTGGCCAAATTGTCAGTTCCGTCAGACATAGTGGTTGATTGCCTTTTTACGCTTGTTACTGAGTGGCTTCGTCAGCCGGCTTCGGCGCGGAGGCGAGAGCCTGCAGCGTCGCGGGATCGGCCAGAAGTTTTTCGATTAGTTTCTCAGCACCGCTCTTTCCGTCCATGTAAGTGAGCAAGTTGGCCAGTTGGGTTCGTGCCGTGAGAAGCTTATTGAGCGATTCGACTTTCCGAGCTACCGCGGCGGGCGAAAAGTCGTCCATGCTCTGGAATGAAAGGTCCACGCTGATATTTCCCTCGCCGGTCAGCGTATTGGGAACCTGAAACGCAACCCGTGGCTTGAAGGCCTTCATCCGGTCGTCAAAATTGTCCACGTCAATCTCGAGCATCTTCCTGTCTCCCACCTCCGGGAGCGGCTCGGAGGGCTTGCCAGAAAGGTCCGCCATCACGCCCATGACAAACGGCAGATCCACCTTTTTTTCCGCACCGTACAATTCCACATCATATTCGATTTGGACGCGGGGAGCGCGGTTCCTTGCGATGAATTTTTGGCTGCTGGATTTTGCCATGGAATCAGTTGATTAAGCTAAACTTGGAACGGGGAACGCTTTTAACTTTTTCGGTTCTATCCACAGCTCGTTCGGAACGCAAGAAAAAAGAAGAGAAAATTTGCATTGGCTCAAATCATTCATTTTTGAACTCCCGCAGCGGCCTTGACCTTGTCCAACATTTCGGGACTCAGATCGGCGATGACGCCGAGGAAATCGAGATCCACCAAACGCCGCGCTCGCTGGACGAGGAGTGGCACCGGACTCGATGGCTCGAAACGTGCGTAATAATTGCAAACCAAATCGAGGGCCTGAACCACCTGCAGCCGGTTCTCCACAGTTCCGGTCAAGCCGCTGCGACTGGGACTGGATCCGCTCTCACCTGACACTGGCGCAGTCTCGACCGAATGCTCCTCCACTGCACCATCGCCGACTGCCGCACCTTTCGGAAGATAGCCAGCCAACTGCTTGCGCGCCTCCCCAATGACCGCGGCCAGTGGACCAAAGTCCACCGCATTCGACGATCCAACAAGATCATCCAATATTTTCTGCAACCCCTTGGTCAGTGCCAGCGCTTCCGCAGCGGTAGCTTCAGCCGACTGAATTGCAGCCGGGTTTGTATCACGAAACGCCGCCTCAATGTCACCGGCGGCGGGCACAGGCTTTTCCTTGGTGGACTTTACGCCCGCCCGACTGTTTGCGATATCCTGCATGGAGAATCGCCCATACTGCTTTGAGTCGCTAAGAGGCACCGACTTGATCCCTTCGAGAAACTTGAACGGGTCGCCAAAGATCCCCTGGGGCGCGGCAAAGGCGGCGATAATGTTAACGCGTTCCGTGGGATCGTTCTTATCCTCTGGGTCGAGGCGGGGGTACAGATTCTGCCAGAAATTTTCGACCAGCTCTTTCAGCAGCGCAAGTCCATCACGGAGGCCTGCCAGACCCTCGACTCGCACAAGTGCGGCGGCAAGCACGATCACCAGTCGCAGATGTTTGGAGCGTCCCAAAAGCTCGGCGCTCCGATCGCGGATCCCATTCCAATCCGGCGGCTCAGCCGCGCTGAATTGAGTCTCCGGCTTCCCGAGAATCAGTTGTTCGAGTTCCTGATATGAAGCGGTGCCGGAGATGTCCTCACCGCATTCGTGCTCCGCCGAAACCGGCGCCAGAAGTTTCTCGATTTCACTCTTCACAGGATGTTATTGGTGGGGTTCGATCTGCGGTTGTCAATCTTCCGTGTCAGACTTCCGTACGAGCGATCGGATACCACACCACGCGGCGCTCCGGCGAATCGCGAATTGGAGAGCCGAAAAAGTCCGGTCTTCATGGTTCAATTCTTCGCGGAAGGAGCAGCGGGGATCGGGCCGTCCTTTGGCACCTCGCGTGATCCACTTTGTGGCGCAGGCACGGAACCGGCCGCCGGTGAAGTTGCATCCGTCTTGGGAGCGTCCTTTGATGTCTCGGACGGTGTCGCCGGCGTTCCGCCGCCGGGCGGGGGCTCCGGGGGCGGCGTCAGTTCGGGCGGAGGAGGCAGTGGAGTCTCCGCTGCCGGCAGCGGCCCGGCAGGAACTTGGGACGCACCCGGTGGAGGTGCGGGGACCGGGGCCTTGGCCCTTCCGTCAATCAAAAGGAGCAAGTCCTCGGGCTTCACATTTGTCAGATTCGCCCCGAGGTCTCCCAAGACCTTCAGCTTGCAAATGGCTATCTCCTTTCTGGTCAGACCAACCTTCGAGAGATTGGAAAACACCCCGGCGAGTTGGTCGAGATTCTTCACGAGTTCGTCCGCTGCTTTATCGGTCGAGCGGCGTCCCATCAGCCACTCCGCGAATCCAGTCAGATCGGTCACCTGCGGACCTTTCTCCGTATGGAAGTTGTTCACCTGAACCGCGAGGGCCGCCGCGATCTCGGCGATGTGCTCAAGTTTGTCTCCAGCAAGTTTCAGATAAGCTTTCACGATCCGTTCCGCCTCCATCTTGGTGAGCCGGTTGAGCACGACCGTGTAGTCTTCCTCTGCCATCTCAGCCTTGCCTTCGATCGGCTGGGCAAAGACGCCTTTGCGCAGGCTGATGGAGATGTTTTCATCCGACGTCGCCAGACGCGGTTCGATGCCCATGCGGCGCAGCACGTCCAATGTCGCATTGCTCAACGAAGTGTCCTCCGGCACCTCGATCCGCTTGGGAAACTCGATGACGAATGCGATCCGCGCATCACCGGGCTGGGTGACCTGCACTCCGCTGGCGATGGGTTGGATGAATCCAAGATTGAGATTCGCAACCAGCGGCGCCCCAGTGTTCGCGTCGCGCGCGCCCACATCGACATTGCCGTTGAATTGATTGGCCTGATCCTTGTCAATCTCGACGGAAACCCCGTTGATCTGTCTCACGGAGGCGACACTTCTCACTGTCGAAAAAGTCGCCTTCGGTGTTGTCCCCCCCACGAATGCGATATTTGCAAGCCCTCCGCCACCGCCACCGAGAAACGCAATCGTCGGCGCGACGAAACCGAGGCCCCCGTCCTGGCGGTGCTCATTGAAAAGACCGCTGACCGGCGGCCGCCCCTGCAGGGAAACGGTCGGCGCATTCACCGTGAGCCCGGCACTCGCAGCAAGATCACCCACGACGGCCACCGTGCCGGCGCTGATGGTCAGGGCACCCGCGGTCACGAGAAACTTCTGCCCGTTCCCCATTTGAAAACTCCCCAGAGGCGCGCTAATCGCGACACTGCCGACCTGACCGAGAATCGTCGCGTGCGAGGAAACGAACGACCGATTGTTATCATTGAAAAACACGGAGCCAGCCTGTGAGCCGTACGATCCCCCGGTCAGTCTCAGGAGTCCATCGGACCCGTCACCCGTACTGGCGACGGTCGTATGCGCAATCAGGTTCCCGGTGGTATGCGTGCTTTTCAGGTCAATGATCGGCGCCTTCGCGGTCAGTGTCCCGAGCGCCACCGCCTGCCCGACTCCACCGGCAAAAGTAAGCTCCCCGCTCGATTCCACCGTCAGATTTCCAGGGCCATCAACGGTCGAACTGAAATTCAGCAGCGTTCCAACGTTGACCTTGCCATTCTTTGTCGTCACCGGCGACGCACTCGTGGTCTTGATGGTGACATTTCCCGCGATCGCCACCGGGCCGATGAAATTCACGGCTGCGGGCACCGAGATGTCTGTGGCCGGCCCCGAGATGGTCGTCATGCCGGAGACCAGCGGCAGAAAGCCAGTGAGATTCAGCAGGCTCGCCCCGATCAATGCGGTGCCCCCGGTCGAGAGTGTCAGCGCGCGGTTGGCGGCGTCCGCGCCCGAGTGAAGATTGATGGCACCCAAACCGGTGCTTCTCAGCGTCGCGTTGGCCGTCAGGATTACTTGGTCTAAGTAATTCTGGTTTCCCGAAGTCGTCACCAGCGCAGGCAGGGTCGTCTTCCCGGCGGCATCCGTCGTGAGTGAACCGAGCGGCGTGGTCTGGCCGATGTTCTGGCTAAACTTCGTCGCACCACCGGTGTTCACCGTCAGACCACGCGGCCCGTTCAGCGGCCCGCTGAATGTGACAGCCTGCGCGCCGGTATCCGAAACGACCGCGTCCTGCATAAATGTCCCGGCATTCGCAGCCACCGACTTGTATTCCTGCCCCCCGCCCGTGCGGACCGTCGGCTGCCCGTCCGTTCCATTTGCAGAGGCAAACAGCACCGCGTCGTTCGTCGTCAGTTTGCCGGACAAATTCACTCCCGCCTTGCCCGCCGGAGCGAGAGCGACATCCATGTTGAACTGCGTCTGCCCGCCGGGAGTCACCGCGTCCGTCGTGAGGTTCGTCAGCGCCGTATCGCCACCCACCACACCATTGAAAACCTCGTTTCCTGCCGTGTCCGCTTCGAGCGAAAATGCGCCATTCAGCTTCTTCTGGAAAACGAGCGAACCGGCTACCGTGCTCTTTAACACCGTGTTCGCACCCAGCGTCGCATCGTCGCCATAAGTCTGCCCTCCCGTCGTCGTCACTTGACCGCCGTTGATCGCCGTCGTCCCCGCTGCGTCCGTCGTCACGCTCGTGAGCGCCGTCGCGTTGCCGACACCGCCGGTGAAAGTGGTGGCACCCGCGGTGTTCACCGTCAGCGCGCCCGCTCCGTTCACCGTCTTTTGCAATGTCACCGCACCGCCGCCGGTGCTCGCCAGGAGCGTGGCCGCCGCGCCCAGCGTCACGTCGTCGCCAAATGTCTGCGCGCCGCTCGTCGTCACCTGCCCGCCATTGATCGCCGTCGTCCCCGCCGCGTCCGTCGTCACGCTCACGAGCGCCGTCGCGTTGCCCACCGTCCCTCCGAACGTTGTCGTGCCGCCCGTGCTCACCGTCAGCGCGCTCGCTCCGTTGACCGTCTTTTGGAACGTGACCGCACCGCCGACGGTGCTCGTAAGAACCATGGCCGCTGCACCCAGCGTGACGTCATCGCCGAATGTCTGCGCGCCACTCGTCCTCACCTGTCCGCCATTGATCGCCGTCGTCCCCGACGCGTCCGTCGTCACGCTCATGAGCGCCGTCGCGTTGCCCACGGTCCCACCGAACGTCGTGGTGCCTCCCGTGTTCACCGTCAGCGCGCTCGCTCCGTTGACCGTCTTTTGCAATGTCACTGCACCGCCGCCGGTGCTCGCCAAGAGCGTGGCCGCCACACCCAGCGTCACGTCGTCGCTAAATGTCTGCGCGCCGCTCGTCCTGATCTGCCCGCCATTGATCGCCGTCGTCCCCAATGCGTCCGTCTTCACGCTCGCGAGCGCCGCCACGTTGCCGACCGCGCCAGCGAACGTGGTGACACCAGCCGTGTTCACAGTCAGCGCCCGTGGTGTCGCGATTGCATCGGAGTTCACCGTGCTCGTAAAATTGATCACCGCGCCGATCAAGTCCGCCAGCACCGCATCGGCCGTGAGCACCACAGGCCCATTGTAAGTCTGACCGCCATTCGTTTGGATCAGCGTCGGTGCCGGGACGCTATTGTTGATGTCAATCAATGGCGCAGTCGCCACCAACCCACCCGAGAGAATCAGCGGCACGGAAAAGTTCAGCGTCCCGCCGGAGGTCAGCGTCAGCAGCCCCGTCGTGTCTATCGAATTGATTGCCGGAATCGGCAGGAAGGGAGCAAGTCCGCCTCCGTCCGCCGTCACATTTCCCACGGTCACCCCATTCAGATCCTGATAGTTAAATCCTCCCAGCCCAGCGCGCCCCGCAAGGGTGTTCACATCGTTCGCCACCGGTGCAGTGGCCAGAAACACACCGCCATTCGCATTCACCGACAGGGCGTCGGCGACAATCGATCCCGCTGCCAACTGGGTGATGTCGCCCGCCGTCGTCAAAAGACGCACGGTGCCCGAGGTCCCCGCCGTCGGCGAGGGATTCGCCGCGCCCGCCGCCGCATTTAGCGGCTGGTTCAGCGCCAGCGTCCCGCCGGTCAGGATCGCGATGTCCCCATTGTTCGTCGTGATGCCGCTGGCCGGCACCGTGATCAAATCACCCGCGACTGTGCCCACCGTGATGCCACCCATATTTCGGAAACGGAAACTCCCGCCCGCACCGTTCGCGACTCCCGCCACCGTGGTCGCGATGTTATTCGTCGCAAGACCGAGATTCACCGAACCGTTGAGCGCATTCGCCAGCAGACTGCCTCCGGTGATCGCTGCGCCCTGCGTGATGTTGCCCGCGGAATTTTGCAGCCGGACGATCCCGCCGCCAGCATTGATCGCGGAATTGATCGCCAGCGCTCCGCTCGTCCGCAACGTCACGCCGCCCGTCGCGCCCACGACTCCCGTCACCATGAGGCCGCCCGCGTCGAGCAACCCCAGCGCTCCCATGCCCAGCGCCGTCGTACCGAGATTCGTGATCACATTCGTCGCGGCGTTCAGCGTCGCGCTCGCATCCGTCGTCGCCAAAGTCAGCGTGTCGGCAGTGATGATGCCAGCCGCATTCTGCGTTATCGCATTGCCCGCGCCCGTCGTCGTCAGCGAAACGGCTGCGCCGGTTGAGTTGATGGCGCTGCTGATCGCCAGCACTCCGCTCGTCTTCAGCGTCACGCCACCCGTCGCGGCCACAACTCCCGTCACCGTGAGTCCGCCCGCGTCGAGCAAATTGAGCGCGCCGGTGCCCAGCGCCGCCGTGCCGAGATTCGTGATCACGTTCGTCGCGCCGTTCAGCGTCGCACTCGTATTCGCCGTCGTCAAAGTCAGCGTGTTGGCCGTGATGATGCCAGCCGCGTTCTGCATGATCGTGATCGCCGCGCCGCCGCCGGTGGTCAGCGAAACGGTGCCGGTCAGCGCGTTCGCGTTCACGGCCGCGTTCAGCGCGAGCGTTCCTGCGCTCACCGTGAGCGTCACTCCGGCTGTCGTCGAAGTGACGCCCGCAGTAGTGACCGTGCCGACCGTGAGCGCGGCCGTGAGCGCATCCGTGTAGGAAAATGCACCGTTCGCGGAACCGGCGAGCGTTGCGACGTTGTTGTTCGCCGCACCCCCGGTGAGATTCACGATCCCGTTCGTCGCCACCGCCTGCAAATTCGGCGACACGACTCCCCCGGCGGCGGTCTCCGTGATGTCCGTGTTTGCGAGAAGATTTACCGTCCCGCCGGAGACGAGGCCCGCAAGCGAAAGATTGTTCGCCGCGCCATTCACGGTGAGATTCACGACGTTCGGAGCCAAGGCGCTCACACCCGCG
>JANXZI010000778.1 GCA_025355595.1 Spartobacteria bacterium | reverse complement strand
TGCAACCACCGGCACACTGCGCCGTCACGTTGCCTGCTCACAAACCGCACGCCGCACACCGCCGCCCGCTCCGCACAATGTGCGGGCGTCCCGCCGTGGGTTCTTGAATCCCGCCGCGCAGCGTGCGCCACAAACCACCTTTCCGCGCACCCTGCCCCGAAAGTCAGGCGCGATGCGCGAAGCGTTGCGAACCGCGCTCGTCCCTCGCTTGCCCGCGCCCTGCCACGTCGCCACTCAGGGCTTGCCCGCCTCCGCTCGCCTTGGTGGCTCCGCTCGTTGCCAGCCGGGTTGCTCGCTAACGCTCGCCCGCCACTGCCCGCCACCGCTGCCAGGCAGCTCCCACGGCTCGCTTCGCGCGTGGCTGCCCTTCGGGCCAGCGCGCGAAACGTCCGCCATCCCGCCGCGTGCGCGTTCTGCGTGCGGTGCGTGTCTGCGCTCGCCCGCTCGCGAGTGTGGCGCTCCGCGCGCAGTCGCCGCGTCCCGCCTCGCTACGCTCGCCCGCGCCGCGTCCGGCTACGGCTACGCCTTCGCCTCGCTCTCGCCGCCGCGCGAAGCCCTCCCGCTCCAATTTGCCTGCCCTGCGCGCGTGGCGGCGTTGCGAGTCTGCCGCCATCGTGCCACTCCCACCGCTTTGCCCTGCCCACGTCGCCCGCCGCACGCCTCCGGCGTTAAATGGCTCGCGTTGCTCGCGGAGCGCAAGAGCAAGGGCGCTCTCCGGCACGCCCTCGCGCTCCCCAGCCTCGGGAGGAACATGCTGCGCGCTTCGCTTGCCCGCTGGCGCGGCTGCTTTCCTAGCACTCCAAATTTTCGGACAGTTTCGGACAGTGACCCCGCGTAATTCTGCGCGATTCCGAAAATGGCATCGGAAGCCTTGGAAGCCTCTATAACGCTTGCTCGCGAGAGGATGCGCGTTTTTCGCGTAGTTCCGCGAACGCTCGAAAGCGGGTTCGAATCCCGTTAGGGTCGCCACATTTCGTGCAGCGTGCCGGCCGGTCGGCTTGGACTCACGACAAAGTGGCCGCCACATGGCACGCCAGCGATCCGCAAAAAATGGTACGCCGAAGATCATCAAAGTCGGCATCGCAAAGCCGAATCGCGGATGGCGAAATTGCGCATTGAAGGTAGTCTGCTCAGACAGAAACTTCGGAAGTCCAAACCACGAAACCTCGAAATGCTGCGAACCGTCCCAGACTGTGATCAAAGCCGTGCCACCGATGCAGCCTCCGTGCGCTCCTCCGGCCCGGTGAGTGGCGCGGCAGCGTCTGGAGTGTGGCAGCAGGCGAAGATGCGCCGCAGCTTTGTCGGCCCTCACTCCTTCGTTGCCAACTTACTCCTGGCTGCTGGCCTGCGATTGACCATGCCTTGTCTCGCGGAGACTGGAGACGACTCTGCGGCGCTCCAGGCCAATGCGAAGAAGGCCTTCCGCGAGCAAGCCGAGCCATTCGTCACGACTTACTGCAAGAGCTGCCACGGCGAAAAGAAGATGAAGGGCGGCTTCACCTTTAACCCCGCGCTGAAGAACCCGGAAAGCGCCAACAGCAACCGGATCTGGAAGCAGGCCCTCGCGAACGTGAAGACGCACGACATGCCGCCCGAGGACGCGGACAAGCAGCCCACGGAAGAGGAGCGGCGGAAATTCATGGACTGGGTGGGCAACGTCAAATTTCTCAGCCCGAAGGATCCGGGACCGTTTGTCCTGCGCCGGCTGACGAAGGTGGAGTATGGCAACACGCTGCGCGATCTCTTCGGTGTCGATCCGAAGGTCGCGCAGGAATTGCCGGATGAGGTGTTCGGCGAGGGCTATCTGAATACGCTGTCACCGCTGCAGATGGAGCAGTATCTCGCGATCGCCAATGTGGTGTTGCCCCGGATTCTGGCGCCCAGCGGTGCGCCGTCCACGCCAGTGCAGAAGCGCCTGTTTGGCGAGCCGCCAGCTCCCGGAGCGGATGCGCGAGTGGCAGCAAAAAATGTCGCGCGCTCGCTGGCCCGCGCTGCCTATCGTCGGCCGGCGTCGGATGCGGAGGTGGATGTCCTGCTGGGAGTTTTCGATCTGGCGAGCCGGAATAAACTCTCCTACCCGGCGGCGCTGCGCCTAATGCTGAAGGCGGTGCTCGTGTCGCCGCAGTTCCTCTTCATCACACCAGCCGATAGCACCGCAACTAAGAGCGACATTGTTTCGCTGGATGACTGGCAACTAGCTTCGCGCCTATCGTATTTGCTCTGGGCGACCATGCCGGATGCGGAGTTATCCAAGTTAGCCGACAGCGGAAAACTCCACGAGCCGGAGATTCTGCGGGCGCAGGTTCAGCGGATGCTAAAGGATCCCCGTTCCCGCGCGCTTTTCGATGGATTCGGTGCGCAATGGCTGGAGCTGGGCAATCTCGCGAGCAAGACTTTTGACACCGCGAAGTTCCCGCTGATGACGACCGAGATGCGCTCGGCCATGTATGACGAAGCCCGGCTATTCTTCGAGAGCGTAGTGCGCGACAATCGCAGCGCGGTCAGTTTCATTGATGCGGACTATACTTTTCTCAACGGGACACTGGCTAAGATTTATGGGCTCGAGAAGACCGTCACCGGGCCAAAGATGCGCAGGGTGCAACTGAGCGATCCTAATCGCGGCGGCATCCTCGGGATGCCCGGCATTCTGGCCACGACGTCTTTTCCCAGCCGCACCAGCGCCGTGAAGCGCGGCGTGTGGGTCTTGGAACAAGTGCTCGGGGAACACGTGCCGCCCGCTCCGCCGAATGTTCCGGCTTTGGAAAAACAGAATGCGAAGAAGGTCGAGAACATGACCCTGCGTCAACGCACGGAATTGCACCGCACGAACGCCGTGTGTGCCAATTGCCACAAGCTCCTCGATCCGATCGGCTTTGGTCTGGAGAATTTCGACGCCATCGGGCGCTGGCGCGAGCAGGACGACGGCGGCGGCGCGATTGACGCGGCGGGTGAGCTGCCAGGCGGCAAACATTTTGCCTCGCCGAAGGAATTGAAGGTCATCGTTGCCGGACGCAAAGGCGAACTTGCCCGGAACCTGACGGAGAAGCTGCTGGGTTACGCGCTCTGCCGTTCGCTCGAAGGCTATGACGAAATTGTCGTTGATCGTCTCATGGAAACGATCGCCAAGGATGGTTATCGTATGCAGACACTCATCGCTGAGGTCGTCAGCAGCTATCCTTTTACCCATCGTCGCGTCCAAGAACCACTCACTGCCACATCCAATGCCAAGTAATTTCCTCATGGATCGCCGCACCTGCCTGAAGGGGCTCGGTGCCTCGCTCGCGCTGCCTCTTCTCGAAACGATGGGCTGGGCCGAACCCGCGAGAGGCAAAGCGGTGAAGCCGCCGGTCCGAATCGGGTTCATGTACATGCCGCACGGGGTCATCATGGATCAATTTTGGCCCGCGACTGCGGAGAGCTTCCTGTCAGCCCCGCCGCCGGCGCTGGAGTCGCTGCGCCCCGTGCTCAAAGAATGCCTGCTGATGAAAGGCATCTCGGGCGTGCCCATCGCGCCGTTCAACGGCGCACCGCACGCGCTCGAACTCTCGACCTGGCTCACCGCGTCGCTGCCGGACTCGCATAAGCGGAATAAGATCAACATCGCGATCTCGGCGGATCAGATTGCCGCGAACTATGTCGGGGCCATGACTTCGTTGCCGTCGCTGGAACTCGCCACGATGCCGCAGACGCATATCGAACATCAGGAAGGGCTGAACGAGGGCTACTACTCGCATTGCAGCTATCGCTCGGCGACGCAGGCAGTGCCCGCCGAGATCAATCCGCGCAGCGTGCTGAATCGGCTTTTCAAAAAGGACGCCTCGGGTGGCAATGGCCGCAAGCCGTCGGCGCAGACCGAAGCGCTCGATCAGAGCATGCTCGATCTCGTGCTCGGCGGTGCGCGCGATTTCCGCCGGAAGCTGCCGCCGGATGATCAGCAGAAGCTGGACGAATATCTCGACAGCGTGCGCTCCGTGGAGCGCCGGATCGCCGCCATGGAATACCGGCAGAAAGAAGCCGCGCTCGAGGCGGCCGGAGTCAGCGCCAGCAAACGCAACGCCTCCGATTCCCCGCCCATCGAGGTCAGGATCCCCGTGAGCGACAAACGCAGCGAGTATATGCAGGTCATGTGCGACCTCAATGTGCTCGCCTTCCAGACTGACACGACGCGTGTGAGCACTTACATCGGCTCGACCCCAAACGGCGTCTCCTATCCCGAGCTTGGCTTCAAGGACGAGCATCACTCGCAGACGCATCACAACAACCAAGCGGACAAAGTGGACAAGATCGCCAAGATCACGGCGTTCAATATTTCGCAATTTGCCTACATGGTGAAGAAGATGCACAGCCTGCGCGAAGGCTCCGGCACACTGCTCGACAATTGCATCATGATGTGGGGCTCCGGCCTGGAGGATGGCAACAAACACAGCCGCGAAAACCTTCCCTTCATCATCGCCGGCAAAGGCGGCGGCTCGGTCAACACGGGGCGATTCCTGCCGGGGATCAAAGGCAATCAAGGCGACCTGCTCACCACTTTGCTCGCTTGTGCCGGCGTTCCGCTGGACCGTCCCATCGGCATCGCGACCAAGCAGATCACGGAGATGATCCGCCAAGGCTGATGCGGCGAAGCTGGCGCAGATAAGAGTAAGCCGCTTCGTGCGCCCCGCGACGCCCTACTTTTTTCCCGCGCGACGCTTCTTCCATTCCGCCTCGATGCGCACGCGGGCCTCTCTGGCCTCCTTGGCTTCACGATGCTCCGACCCCAGGGCTTTCACCCGTCCCGCCTCCGCACGCTGGATGTAGGGAAGCGCCTCCCTGAACTTCTCCTGCGCTTCGAGACACAGCGCGAGACGGTAGAGGCCCTCGAGGAGTTCCGGATCCTTCGCACCCAGCTCGCGCTCCTCGACGGGGAGCAGCGCGCGAAATTCCTTCTCCCCCTCGGCGTGCCTGCCCTGTGCATCCATTTCGACCGCCAGAAAAGTCCGGGCCTTCAGCGTTTCCGGGTGCGACGCCCCCCGCTCGCGCTCCAGGATCGGGATGAACGCCCGCAGCTCCTTCTCCGCCTCGGCGCGCTGGCCCTGCCTCCTCAGCGAGAGCGCCAGATTGTACCGGCTCCTCAGCGTATCCGGGTGATCCGTGCCCAGCACGCGCGCCATGATGCTGAGAATCTCCCGGTATTCCTGCTCCGCCTCGGCATGGTTGCCCCGCACATCCAGCACGCCGGTCGCATTGCTCCGGCTGGCCAGCGTCTCGGAATGCTCCGCGCCCAGCACCTGCTCGCGGATTCTTTGCGCGGCGCGGAACTCCCTCTCCGAATTGGCCAGATCGCTTTTCAGGAAATAATCGCGCGCCCGTTTGTCCGCCGCTTCCGCCTCCTTCATGAGCTTCTGCTCCTCCGCCGTCAGTTCCTTCTCCGCCGCGGGCGCGGGCTTCAGGGCAAATTCGATCCGCTCGCGGGCCTCCGTCGCCGCCTGGGCATACGCATGATCCGGCCCGAGGGCTTTCGCCCACCCCGCCTCCGCCCGTTGCGCGAAAGGCAGCGCCTCCTTCAGCTTGCCCAGATTCATCAGGCAAAGGGCCACATGGTAGCGGCTCAGGAGGGCATTCGGGCTCTCCGCGCCCTCCGCCTTCTCTCGAAGCGCCAACTGCGCCTGGTACATCTTCTCCGCCTCGGCATGTCGGCCCTGCTTGAAAAGAGCGTCGGCCCGTTTGCCCGCGTCATTCGCGTCCTTCACGGTCGGTTCCTTCGCCGCTGCCGACATCTTCCCGGGCGTAACGAGCGCGGCTTTTCCCTGCGCCCACAACGGCGCGCGACTGCCCGACGCCAGGACCGCAGCGGCAACCACTGCGAGGCGAAGAGAGTGCGAACGCGTCGTCATACCAAGAGACTGCGGAATCGCCGTGCGGAATTGCGGATGGATTTGGGGACGGTGGAGTTCATGTCTTGGGTTGGAGTTCCTCCTTGATGCACGCGAGGAAGCGCCGGTTTTGCTCCATGGTGCCGATGCTCACGCGGATCCATTCGGGGAGGCCGTAGGCGGTCATGTCGCGGATGATGACTCCCTTTTTCATGAGCGCATGGAAGACGTCGCGACCGCTGCCGACGCGGACGAGGACGAAGTTCGCGTGGCTCGGGACGAATTCGAGCTTCATCGCGGCGAACTCGCGCTGCATCCACTCGCGGCCCTCGATGGTGAGGTCGCGCGTCTTGCGCTGATGCTCGTCGTCGAGGATGCCGGCGAGCGCGCCGGCCTGCGCGATGCCGTTGGCATTGAAAGGCTGGCGCGTCTTTTGCAGCACATCAATCAGTTCGGCGCGCGCGAGGCCGTAGCCGATGCGGAGATTGGCGAGGCCCTGGATTTTCGAGAAGGTGCGGAGGACGACGACGTTGCGGCCTTCGCGGACGTAGCGGAGCACGTCCGGCGGGTTCGGCAGAAATTCGTAATACGCCTCGTCGAAAACTGTAACGACGGTGTCGGGGACGCGCGCCATGAAGCGGTCAATCTCCTCCTGCGTGCAGAGCGTGCCGGTCGGGTTGTTCGGATTTGCGATGAAGATTTCC
>JANXZI010000769.1 GCA_025355595.1 Spartobacteria bacterium | reverse complement strand
GCGCCTTTTCCACGAACTGAGCCGCAAGGGCCGCACGATCGCGCTCGTCACGCACGATCCCGAAATCGCCGCAGTCACTCCGCGCAGGATCGAAATCCGCGACGGCAAGATCGCGACGAACGTGGATGCACGGCTCGCGGGGGAACGGGGCGGGCCGAAATTTCAGATGAGCACGGCGGAGGGAACGGGGCAAACGCGAAGCGCGGAACGCGGCGCGCGGAAAGAAGACTCCGCTGCGGACGCAACGGGTGGGCTGGACGATGGAGAGCATGACGAAATGAAATCCGAAACAAGTTCAGACTGAAAAGCCAACGCCCATGCCTGCGACCGATCTGAAACTGCGACCGAAGAAGTTTGCGCTGGCCGTCCTCGCCTTTGCCGAGGCGCTGCCGAAGGATGAAGCGTCGCGCATTCTCGGGAGGCAGCTTCTGCGCTCGGGGACATCCGTGGGCGCAAACTACCGCTCTGCCAAACGGACAAAAGCGAACGCGGATTTCATCGCCAAAATGGGCATTGTGGAAGAGGAGGCTGACGAGTCCGGTTACTGGCTGGAGTTGCTGACCGATTCAGGAAAAGTCCCGGCGGCAAGATCAGCGGCACTGCTGCAGGAATCGGGCGAACTGGTCGCCATCGCAGTAGCTTCGATCAACACCGCAAGACACGGACCAGCGCGGAGCGCAGAACGCGGAACGCGGAAAATATCCGGCAGGAAGCCGTCAGCCTAACGAGGTGCAGCCATGCTGTTATTCCCATTCATTTTTCCAAAACAAACAACGCGCGCGACTCGGATGCTTCTTGCCGCGTTCCGCGTTCCGCGCTCCGCGTTCCGATGAATTGGTTCAACGCCGTCATCGTCGGCCTCATGGAAATTCTGGCGAACAAGTTCCGTTCGCTGCTCACGATGCTCGGCATCATCCTCGGCGTGTCGAGCCTCGTCGCCATGTCCGCTCTCACGAAGGGCATGGAGAATGGCATGAAGGAGGCGCTCGTCGCCATCGGGGGGCTGGAGAAGGTGCGCATCGAGGAGCAGGACATCCCGGTGTGGCAGCAGCATATGGCCGATCAGGCCGTGGGCACCACGATGGAGGACGTGTATGCGCTCGTCCACAGCGCGCCGCTCGTCACGATGGTCGTGCCGGAGATGCGTTCGCGGAATGTGACGATGACGCGCGGCGGAAAGAGCATCAACCCGTGGAATTTTGTCGGCACCTGGCCAAACGCCATCGATCTGAACCAGCACGTCGTCGAGTACGGCCGCATGTTCAACGACCTCGACGAGGAAAATGCGCGCAACGTGTGCGTCGTCGGCACCGCGGTGCGCGACGCGCTCTTCGGCGCGCCGGAGCAGGTCGGACGCGTGATCGATCCCGTCGGCGAATTTGTGAACATCGGCAGCCAGCGGTTCAAAATCATCGGCATGTTCGAGCACTACGAGAGCGAGCAGGAAAAAAAGCTGCGGCAGCTCACGGCTGACAAACCTGTCGAGGTGAAGACCGGCCCCGAGCGCAGCAAAGGCTACGGCGGCAAGAGCAGCAGCCGCTCGACCGGCGGGTTCGTCTTCGATCTGAAAAACAACACCGTGTACATTCCGCTGAACACGATGTGGCTGAGATTCCGCGCGGCATCCGGCACGTCCGGCGGCTCCTCATCCGGCGGAGGCAAGGGCAGCAATTCGGGCAGCAGTTCGAGCAGCAGCCAGAGCGGGAGTACGGCCAGCACCGAGTTCGTCCCCGACCCGCGCCTTTCCGCGCTCTCGATCAAAATCGCGGACATAGACAAGATGGACGCCGCGCTCCAGCAGGCGAAAAACGTAATCATGCCGGCACACAAGGGCATCGAGGATTTTTCATTCCGCACTCAGGAAAACTGGAGCGAGGGCATCACGCAGGCCATCAGCAATGCGCGCATGAGCGGCGGCATCATCGCGGCGATCAGCCTGCTCGTCGGC
The DNA here is from genome assembly GCA_025355595.1 of Spartobacteria bacterium. Taxonomy (GTDB): domain Bacteria; phylum Verrucomicrobiota; class Verrucomicrobiia; order Chthoniobacterales; family Chthoniobacteraceae; genus SXWH01. The sequence goes on along the minus strand of JANXZI010000769.1, from coordinate 4,730 downwards.
GGCATCGGCATCATGAACATCATGCTCGCCAGCATCACCGAGCGCGTGCGCGAGATCGGCATCCGCAAGGCGATCGGCGCGACGTTCTCTGACGTGTTCACGCAGATCCTCGTCGAGAGTGTGGTCATCGCAATTATCGGCGGGCTCGCGGGGCTCTTCACCTCCAGCATGCTCGTGAAGCTCCTCGTCGCGATGTCACCGACGGAGAACACGCCCGTGATCACCGTCGAGAGCATGCTGCTCGCGTTTGCCTTCAGCGTCGCCGTCGGCGTGCTCGCGGGACTTTTCCCCGCGGTGAAAGCGGCGAAGCTCAACCCGATCGAGGCGCTGCGCTACGGGTAGCGGCGTGCGGGCTGGTGCCGCGTCAGCGGTGAACTGATGGGTTCATCGGACATGCGCGGGTGTGACTGGTGACTGGTGAGAAGTGACCAGTATCCAGATCTGATTGCCTCGTGAAAACCGGAAGACCAGTCACTGTTTTATTATGAAAGTTGGTATCACCAGTCACAACAGGCTGACTCGAAAGCCAACCATCACTTCGCGCGTTACGCTGCACTAGTTCTTCTGCTTCCACGCAAAGCCGCTGCCTGCCGCCTCCTCATACCATTCACCGGCGAATGCCGACTGCCGGAAGAGCGTGGCCTGGCTTCGCTCGATTTCGGCGAGCGGCACGGCGCGATCCTTCGCGAGTTTTTCCATCAGCCTTTTTCGGTCGGAATTTTCCGACTCGACCGTTTTCTTCACGTAGTCGCCGTACTCGCCCGTCGGCTGGTTGCGGATTTCGAGCAGGCCCGCGTGATTTTCGCCGACGAGCCGGGAATTTTTCAGCGCCTGGATTTCGCCGAGCCGCGCACGGCGTGCGCCTTCGGGATCGTCGGCCGCGGGCACGTCCGACTTTTTCGCGCCCTCCTTGGGATCGTGCTGGTACACGTCCAGTTTCATTTTGATGTCCACCTTCAGCGGCTTCTCGGTGCCCAGCTTTACGTCGAATGGCTTGCACGCGCCGAGAAAGCCGAGCGCGCCGAGCAGAATGAAGCGGACGCTCATGGCTGGAATGGGGTAAAGAGGAAGAGTCGGTTCAAGTCGCCGGGCGGATTGAAGTTCACCTCCAGTTCGCGTTTCCCCAACTTGCCGTCAAGGTTCACATGCAACTGCCCGACGGGCTCGGTGAGCCAGAACGATGCGTTCCCGGCGGTGTACGGAAAGTCACGCAGGCTCTCGAGTCCGATGCGCAGGCCATCGCGCTTCGCAATCGTCCAGTCGCGCGGGATTGCGGCGATGAGTTCGTCGAGCTTGGTGATGCGCAGGTTGCCGCCGGTCGGCGCGCGGAAATCCCCGGCGACACGCACGAGCGAATTGCCGAGCCCGTTCAGCGCGAGGCTCGCATTTGCGCGACCAGTCATCGCGGCCTTGCCGGGCGTGAGCTTGTCGGTGAGTTCCTTCAGGTCCACGCGCGATCCGGAGACCCAGCCGGTCCACGGCTCGCGTTCATCAAGAAAATAGGTAAAGCCCGCGCGGACTTCTCCGGAACAAATTTTCCCGCCGCCGTCGCCGTGGATGCCCGCCTTGTCGAAGGTGAGGCCGAGCCACCAGTCGCGCCCGCGGAATTCCTTCCAACGCACGTCGCGCACTTTCAGCGTTTGCACGAGATTCTCCGAGTGCGCGCCCGGCGGGAGCTGGAAGTCAATTTTTCCCGACACCCCGCGCAGGTGGAGGCCGAGTTCGGCGTTCTCGTAGTCCTGCTCGGGCACCTCGAGGACAAGCTTCAGCCGCGCATCGCTCAGGCGCTGGAAGTCGAGATTTTCCGCGTGCGACTCGAACGGCATCGGCAGCGTGAGACGCGCCTGCCCGTCGAGCGCGAGCACGAGCTTGCCCGCGGTCGCGTCGAAGCGCTTCACGCGCCACGCCGGCGCGGGAACCGCATTCGGTGTCGCGGGTGCGGCGGCTTCCAGCTCTGCGCGGCGCTGTTCCACGAGGTCCATGTACCAGAAAAGATCGGGGCCGACGTGGATCGCCGGGCCGACGATCTCGAGGTGCTCGATCTGCCGCGCGCGGAGGCCGGCGGGCGTCCAGCGGAGGAAAATGCTGGGCAGCGCGAGCACCGGGACGAACGGATCGAGCGGCGAGACGAAGTTGATATTGGAAAGCTCCAGCGTCTGCACCTCCGCGGTCTCGGCACTCAGCGGATCGTTCAGCGGCACATTTGCGAGGTCGAGGTTCACGGAAAAATCCAGCGGCGGCACGCCGAGGCCCAGGTCGTCGAGTGAGACGCGCGCATTGCGGAGATTCATCTCGTCCGCGATGAGCGGCACCGCGGACGCAGACTGCTTTTCCGCCGCACCGACGTGCTGCCGCGCAAACATCGCACGGCATTCGCGGTCGAACCGGAACGCCGCGCCGTCGAGGTCAATGCTGCGGATGCGATGGTGCTGCGTGAGATCGGCGAGGCTGAAGGTGACCTTCACCTTCGGCAGCGAGAGCCACTCGTGGAATACGCCGTCCGGCGGATCGGGGATGCCGAAATGCAGGTCGTGGAATTCCACGGTCTGCAGCGTCGCGTCGCCCGCACCGAGGTTTGCGAATCGCGCGCCGATCGTGCCCTGCATCGGCGGCATTCCGGCGAGCGCGATGTCCGCCTTTCCGCCGTCCACGATGAGCTGATCGATCTGGAAAGGGAACGCCGCTGCGGATGACGCGCCGCCATTTCGCAGACTGGAAATGACCCCACGCCACGCGTCGTTGAAGTTGACGGACGGCGCGTCCAGCCGCACCTCGCGGACATGCCCCGCGAGAATTTCCGAGCCCGCAAACTGCACCGTCGCGGCCGCAAGCGTCGCGGGTGCCGCACGGCTGTCACGCGGACGCACGGAGAGATTTGCGATGCGGAGTTCGCCGGGTGCGCGCGACTCGCTGCGATCCGTGCCGAGGTCGGCGGCATGGAGCGTCACGCCGCCTTCGACCAGCGGTGCGTTTGGAAAATCAATGCGGACATTTGCGCGGTCGATCGCCAGCACGTCCACGCGCCATGGCCGCGCCGGGCCTGTGCCCGGAGAGCCGGGGTGCAGCAGCGCGAGGTCTTCTTTGGCCAGCGCGATCTGTGCGCCATCCACAACGAGGGAGCGCAGATGCCCGGAGGACAATTCCAGGACGGTGAACGCGAGCGTTGCCTCCGGGATCGAGATGATCTCGCGGCCTCCACGCGAGCGGAGCGCCCAGCCGCGGAGACGCATGGTGTCGGGTTTTCCGCCCGTATCGGGTGTTGCCATGCTGAAGATTTCCGCGTCGAAACGACCCTCGGCTCCCGGCAGCGCGGCGAGTGAGGCTTTCGCAAAGCCGTCCCGCACGGTGAGGCGGTCTATGCGCCAGCGCGAGTTTGTCGGGTCGCCCCCGGACAGGATTTTTTCGACCTCCGAGATTGCGGCTCCATTCGCGGCGATGCTCACGCCGTTTAGGTCAACGCTGGCGAGATGATGCCGGAAAAGTTCCCTCCACGAAAATGTGACGCGTGCCCTGCGCAGCGCCAGCGCTTCGCTCCCGTCCCCGCGGAGGCGCACCTTCAGGCCACTCACCGTGATGCCGCCGCTCGCATCGAGTGTGATGCGATCCGCTGCGACGTTCCACGCTGGCAGGAGGCGGTTCGCAGCCCACACGCCCAGCGGCGTGACGAAAAAAATCGCGAGCATCACCAGCACGATCAGCGAGAGGCCCGCGAGCATGAGGCACCACAAGATCCCGCGAAGCCGGCGGAAGCGCTTCGGTCTGGATGGCGGGACAGGCATGGCCCTCGACGCTACGCGCGGCCCCGCACGCTGACAACCGTGCCGAAATTTCGACGTAGTGCTTGCGACCCTCCCGATGAAAAATGCCGGCGGCCGGGGATTTTAACCCCGTCCCGGTTTATTGCCGGGTTTCAGCGGATTTTACCGCTGCCGCCGTTATCAAAACGCACGAGCATGAGACGCAAGGTCGGTGCCGTGTGTTCAACATTTCCCCGCGTTGATTCGTTCCGTCTCATCATTTTCCACCGAGCGCCGCGCGGGCGCGGGCTTGGCAGAAATGAAACGCGAGGCCGAGCCCCGCGCCGAAGCCGATGCCGTAGCACACGCCCCACAGGAGCATCGCGGCGAGCCGGTGATCCATCGCGAGCTTTCCCTCGAACCATCCGCCGGCGAAGTAGCCCAGCGCATTCGGGATGAGAAGCGCGGCGATGATTTTCAGGATCGATCGCTGCGCATCGAACGCGAGCGCAAGCACCACGCCCATCGCCGCAGCGCCGCCGAGCACGCCGGCGATCTCGCCCTCGGGGCCGCGCAGCCACACCCAGAATGCGATCCACACCGCCGCGTACGCGAGGAATGCCAGAGCGAAGAGCTTGTAAAATCGCACGAGCGATCCCGGGCCGATGATGAGCCGGTGCAGCAGCGGCCCGCTGAGGCCGACGAAGATCGCGATGCAGGAAATGTAGAGCTGCGTCTCCGTTCCCCGGCGCATCCACAAATCGAGGAATGGCCACGGTGCGAAGCCCGCGACACTCAGCAGGGTGAAGCCCACGATGCCGCGCACGACGGACGCACCGGCAGTCGGCAGTTGTGCGGGCACGCCCGTACCGCGCACGCGTGCGGCGATGCTCTGCGGGTCGAGTTGGAAGAGGGCCATGCGGGAGTTAAAAGGTTGCGCGAGGTCGGAGCCGGATGACGGTGTTTTTTTGCAGGACAAGTCACGATTTTCCG
>JANXZI010000745.1 GCA_025355595.1 Spartobacteria bacterium | reverse complement strand
TGATCACATTCGAGAGCGAGGGAGCGCCGAAATCACGGGCATTTACAAAACTGTAAGCCTGCGGCCCGATGTCCCAGCGACTGTCCGCCCATGACCCAATCCCCACACCGGCGATGGCGAGTGCGACCGGAGGCAGCGGTGCCCACCCGACATAGGAATGCCCATGGCGCCACGAAACCCACGCCGGTGCCCAAGTCCTGCCGGGCACCCAATACCAGCCCGAGTCTTCCTCGCGGAACCAGCGCCCATAGTGATAGGTGGCCCAGCCGAAATCCTCGTCCGAATCCCACACCCATCCATCGTCAACGGAATGCACCCAGCGTCCGCGAGTGTAGGGCTGCCAGTCATCGCCCACATCCGCGGGGTGCCAGCAGCGCCCATATTTGCCCACTGTCACCCAGCGCCCACGGCGCCGCAGGACGTCCGAGCTGTAAAAGACCTCGCTCGAAACACCGATCTCATCGTCGTAATCCACCCGGGTCGTCCGTGTCGTGACTTTGCGGACGGGAGCCTCCGCGATGGGCGCGGGATGCACCACCACGGCACCCGCAGGCCGCGCGTCCACGTCATCGCCGACTTCCTGATTCGTCAGCGCAAAAAGGCAGAACGGCTTGCTCCCGAATCGCTGCGTAGCGGTGAAGCCCGGCGTGCTGACGCCGTCCCATGTGAAGCGGTAATTGACGTAATAGACCTGGTTCGGATCGGCGAATCCGCCCCCGGAGGTCGTGGCGTCGTCTTCATTGAAGAAATCGGTGATCACCGCCGCCTTGCCATCGCCCGCAAAGGCCAGATTCACCTGCCGGTTCTCGCCCGACGCATTGCAGAAATAGACGCGCAGATCGTAGGCCTTGCCCGCGACAAGCGTCGCGGGATCGAGCACCACGTACTGCTCCGAATTGTCACCGGCACCGTCATTAAAAATCATCCCGGAGAGCAGATCGGCCATCGCTCCGTCGGCCTTGATGCTCTCGGCCCTGCCGCCGCCATTAGCGAGCGTGCCCGTCGCCGCGCTCACCGTCACGCCATTCGCCGTGACAGAATTTTCCGAACCGGACAGCGGCACGAGCTGAACACCGTTCACCGTGCGCCCGGCCTCCTTCGTGTTTCCGGCAGCGATTCCGCTCGTGTAGATTTTTCCCCGGTCAAGCCCTGACTTGGCATCGCTCCCAGTTGCGGGGATCGGGACGTAAAACAAAGTGCCGGCTCTGGCGTGATATTGGAAGGCGGCTGCCAGCAGGATTCCGCAAAAGGTGAAACGAGTTTTCATGGTTGTGTGTGGTTGGGTTTGAGGAACGTCCATCGCTGGATGAATTCCCTGTATGATCGCATGTTGAGACTACGGTGGCCGCGTCTTTAATCGAAGTATTTTTCAAAAGTGTGCGGAGGACGGACTGCGCATGCGGAAAGCCAGGAGCGGGAGGCAGGTCGCGAATATGATTCGGAAAGCACTGCTTCCCGCGATAAGAGGTGTGCCTGTGAATCTCGAATGGTGAGAATATCTTTTGCTCACGCTCGCCGGTGCGGCGGCGGGATTCATTGATGCCATCGCGGGCCGCGGGTCCCATGCCTCGCATTGCCCTCGCCCTTTTGCCATCAATCCCTGCATTGTAACCTGCCTGTCGTCAGCAGGCATTTCCTCCGCAGAATGGTTCCAAGAGGCCAGTTTTGTTCCCGGCAAGTCCCCCGTTGCGGCTGAACGGGTATACCATCTCGCACAAATAACCCGGCGGATGATCGAAAGCGTTCCGAGCATCCGGGTGTATTCCGCGGGACGCGGAATACAGCGGGCGGGACGCCCACGCTACCAGAGGCACGCCGTCCTGCTTCGCCGCTCATATTTTTCAAAATATGGTATTACATCGAACAGCTAACTTTTAACGCCTGACGATGTGCAGTCCGATGCCGGGTGTGCCGGCCGTTAAAAGTTTGGTGTTAGACGTGCGATGTTAGACGTTAAGCCCACGCAGCGGCCTTCCGCCTGCGATTTCTGAGCCGCAATTGTTTTGATGCGATTGGCCCTGATGGGAAATTCACAACTGAAAGGCCCGCGCGAGGCATTTGCGCCATGCGTGGGAACATTCACTCGGCGATTGACTCTGCGGGACGCACGCTGAATGAAACCGCGGTGCAGTTGCGCTCCAAGGTTGCTCCCCAAGCCGGCATCGTCAGGCTCACGCTGATGCTGTGCAGCATCGCCTCGGTGTCCGGCGAGACCGTGCCCACTTTCCGAACGAACGCGCAACTCCAGGCTCTTGATGCAAATATGGGCGCTTCGGAAACTTCACCGCCCAGGTCTGCGGCGCGCGATCTTTTTTCCGGGCTGCCGGAGCTTCTGCCGCCGAACAGGAAGGTGCCCGCATCGCCACCGCATGCCCCGCGGATGCCGGGCTTGCCGAAAAATTCCGCATGGCCGCAGACTGCATTCCGACTCGGCGGCTCGCCGGGTGGCACGACGCCTTCGCGCACCGGGGAGCGCACGCCGGAGACGCCCATTTTTCTCCAGCGGCATCCGGACAGGAATCTGCCGTCGCAGGATGGCGTGCCGGCCTTCACGCTCCGCTCGGCGAGCGACTCGAGGGTGCTGGCGCAGCTCACCATCGGACTGCAGGCCGACACCTGGCACACGGACAATCTCACGAACACGCAGCGCAACTTCGCCGCCGGGGAAATCATCGCGGAGCTGCGGCCCATCATGCTGCTCGATGTGGGCAGCCCGCCGGCGGGGCGCACCGCGGATTCAGCCAGCACGGACTATTACCTCCGGGTGCGCTACACTCCGACGCTGCATGCGCTAACCGACGCGGGGAACTCACGGACATTGCAGCGGATCACAGCCGAAATCGGGAGGGTCAGCCCAGTGCTCACGACGCGCGTGCGGTTCGAATACGACGAGGATATCTTCGGCGCGCGCGGCAGCGGTACGGTCGAGGAATCCAGCACCGTCACCGAGATCGTGCCGTTCGTGGAATACAGCCTGAGTGCCAGGACCGCAATTCACGGCGAGGGAACGTGGCGCCGAGTCGCGCCGGACGATTCCGCATCGCGGCGCTCCGAGTACATTTTTGAAACGGGATTCACCTGCGCGGTGACGCCGAAGACCACGCTCGGGGCCGGCATGGAATTCGCGCACCTCAAATTTGATCACGCGCAGGCCGGCGCGCAAAATTTCCAGCAGGCCTACGCCTCGATGGCGTGGCAGGCGTCGCCGAAGATTCGCTTCCAAACGCGCGTGGGGGTGGAGCTGCGACAGTTCGAGACGCCGGTGCCGAGGCCGGCGCGCGTGACGCCGGTCGCCACCGCGGTCGTGAACTGGCTCCCCGGCGACAATACGCAGCTCAACGCCGGCTTCGTCGTGCGCAACCAGCCGTCCGTCTCGCAGCGCGGCGCGACGTTTCAGGAAATTCGTTTCGGCGTGGATGGCCGGCAGCGGATCGCGGAGAATTTTTACGTCCGGGGCGAGGCGGCAATCATCCGGCGGGCGTACGACTCCGGCACGAAGGAACTCGAGGCGGTCGTGCGTCCGGCCATCGGCTACAACACGCGCACGAGCCGGATTTTCGACAGCCTCAATGCCGAGATCTACTATCAGTTCGGCCGAGTGGACTCGAACCGCCCCCGCTCCGATCGGGACCGGAATATTTTGGGCATTGAATCCACGCTGTTTTTTTAAGGCGCGCGGTCCGTCGTGATTCGCGCAGAGCGTGACAAATGGCGCGAATTTTCAAAAGGTCGCAGGGCAAGACGCCTCCACTTCTCACCCCATGGAACCCACCATCAAAATCGCCCTCGTCGGCGCCGGCATGTTTGGCGGCGACGTCCACCTCCGCGCATACGCCGATCTTCAACGCTTCGGCGTCGCCGGGCAGCTCGCGCGCGTCGGGCTCGACAAGTATGCGCGCGAACTTTCGCCGGTGAAGTTCGACCTCGTCGCCGTCGCCACGCGCTCACAGAAGTCCGCGGAAAAATCTGCGGCGGCGTTCGCGGAGTGGACCGGGCATTCGCCGAAGTGCTACTCCGGCGAGGAGCCGTGGCATGACATCCTGCGCGATTTTCCCGACCTCGACGTGCTCGCCGTCGCCACGCCGGATCATCTGCACACGCAGCCGATCCTCGCGGCGCTCGCGAAGGGCGCGCATGTGCTCACGGAGAAGCCGATGTGCCTCACCACGCAGGAGGCCGATCAGATCATCGAGGCCGCGCGCGCGAAGAACCGCATCGTCGGCGTGGACATGCACAAGCGCTACGATCCCGATCACCTGCGCATCCGCGACGACATCCAGAACCGCATCGGCGCGCCACTCTACGGCACGGCCTACCTCGAAGAACCGCTGGAGGTGAGCACGAGCACGTTCAAGTGGGTCGAGTCGTCGGATCCGTTCAGCTACGTCGGCCCGCATTGGACGGATCTGATTTTTTCGTACTACAAATCGAAGCCCGCCTCGCTCACTGCCGTCGGCCAGAAGAAGCGCCTCGTGCGCGACGGCATCAATGCCTACGACGCCGTGCAGGTGCGCGTGGATTTCGAGAACGGCATGAGCATCAACTTTCACAACAACTGGATCACGCCCGCCGATTTCGAGGGGCCGGTGAACCAAGGGCAGGAGATTGTCGGTGCCGACGGAAAAGTGGAGAGCGACCAGCAATACCGCGGCTTCCGCTGGTGGAATGCCGGCGGTGGCACGCGCACATCGAACAACCACTTCACACGCGACGTGCTCCGAGCCGACGGCACGCGCGCGTACGTCGGCTACGGAGTGGACAGCCTCACCGTCGCGCTCGTCGCCGTGTCCCGCGTGAAGTTCGCCGGCGAGTCGCGCGACGCCTTGCGGACCTTAAGCGGCAGTCCAGCAACTTCGACGACGGGACCGCGCGTGCGCTCGAGTTACGGAACGCACCCGTGCGTGGAAGGCTCACGACCGACGCCGCGCTCTCGGTGGTCCAGATGGATCACACGCTCGCCGACGTGATCATCGTCGACCCGGTGCATCGCAAGGCGATCGGCCGGCCGTGGCTGGCCAGACCGGCGATGCGAGCCGGACGCACTGACATCACCTGCGCGACACCGGCCCAGTCCAGCAGATCCGAGCCGACCATCACGTGGCTGATGACCGAGAACGCGGTCTCCAGGCCGAGCATGCCGAAGGCCGCGTTGTCGAAGGTGTGTTCTTTGTCGTGGCGGGCATGCGGTGCGTGGTCGGTCGCGACGGCGTCGATCGTGCCGTCGGCCAGGCCCTCGCAAATCGCCATTCGGTCCGCCTCGGGCCGCAGCGGCGGGGACAGTTTTGCGTAGGTGCGGAAGTCGCCGATAGCCGTCTCGTTCAGGTCGAAGTAGGGCGGCGCCGTGTCGCAGGTCACGTCGATGCCGTCCTGCTTCGCGCGGCGGATCAGCGTCAGCGTCTCCGCGGTGGAGACGTGGGCGAAGTGCAGCGCCCCGCCGGTAAGCCGGGCGAGCCGGATGTCGCGGGCAACC
>JANXZI010000637.1 GCA_025355595.1 Spartobacteria bacterium | reverse complement strand
CGCGCGGGCGAATGGCTCCACGCGCTTCTGCATGGGCGCGGCGTGGAAGGGTGTGCGCAGCGGCGACCCGCGATTCGAGAGCGTGCTCGACAGCGTGCGGCGCGTCGCAAAGCTCGGCATGGAAGTGTGCGTCACGCTCGGGCAGCTCGGGGAAAAGGAAGCCGTGCAGCTCAAGACCGCGGGCGTGACAGCGTACAACCACAACATTGACACCTCGCCCGAGCACTACCCGAGCATCGTCACCACGCACACCTTTCAAGATCGGCTCGACACCATCGGCCATGTGCAAAAGTCCGGCATGAGCGTCTGCTGCGGCGGCATCATCGGCATGGGCGAGACGGAACTCGATCGGCTGAAAATGCTCGAAGTCCTCACGAACTTCACGCCGCCGCCCGAGAGTGTGCCGATCAACTGCCTCATGCCCATGCCCGGCACGCCGCTCGAAGAGCAGGCCCCCGTGGACATCTTCCAGCTCGTGCGCCTCATCGCCACCACGCGCATCGCGCTGCCGCGCGCCAAGGTGCGCCTCAGCGCCGGCCGCACGCGCCTCACGCGCGAAGGCCAGGCGCTGTGCTTCTTCGCCGGTGCAAATTCCATCTTCTACGGCGACAAGCTCCTCACCGCCGCAAACCCCGGCGTGGACGCTGATCGCACGCTGCTCGACGATCTGGACCTCAAGCCGCAGCCCGCGCACACCGGCGAGCATCCTGCGGGCAGCGAGTGTGGCACCGCGATGGCGTGCCTGTCGTAGGGGGAAGACGTGACTGGTAACTGGTGAGAAGTGACTGGTCTCCAGTTTTCGGGAGGCGGCCATGAGGGAATACCAGTCACTTCTCACCAGTCACCAGTCACGCTTCCCAATCGCCTTCCCTTCCCCCGCGCACTCGCGCATCCTCCCCGCGCGATGACCACCGCAAACAAGATCACCATCGGACGGCTTCCGATGAAAACCCCATCATGGATCTCTGCTCTCGCCATCGTGGGCTTGCTCGCGGCTTCGCACGCGGAAGAAAAATCAAACGCGGAACCGAAGGCACAGGATCAAACCGAAGCTGAGAAGAAAATTGCAGCTCTGGGCCCGCTGAAAGACGAACTCGGCATCTGGCTCAGTCTGGATTCGACGGAGCACGGCGGTGTCGCCTGGTCGCGCTTCCCCATCGTCGTCACAGGCACGAAGGAATTGGAAATCCGGGAAAAGGAGGGACGCAAATACATGGACTTCCGGCTCCCCGGCGGCGTGCTGGAATTTCAGCCCGCCTTCAAGCTCGGGAAGCTGTACACCCTGTGCACGTGGATGCTTTTTCCAGCGCCGAAAAATAATGCCGTGGTGTGGCAGGGCGACGGCGCAAAAACAGCCGGCTCAGCTTTGTATGTCACCGATAAGGCGCTCTTCGCCTGGAGCGCCACCGCGCAGGCTCCCCGCGGATACGGTGCCCTGCCTGCGAATCTCCAAGGCTGGCATCACGTGGCGGTCGCAGCCGACGGCACGGTGACGCGGGCATTTCTCGACGGGAAACTCATCGGCAGCATCCCGGAAATTGTCGCAACGGATCTTCGCAGCATCGGGAACCACTGGGAAAAGGCACACCAGAATTGGATGATGTGCGCGGGTCTCGATGACCAACTCATTTTCCGGCGTCCTCTGACCGCCGAGGAAATCCAAAAGGTGATGCAGTTCGAAAAACCGGCCGCAGCAAAATAGCGCCGCACGCTGGCGGGCGCCCCGTCGGCAGCGAGTGCATGCCTCTCGTAGCCGCCGACGGCAGGAGGCGGGCTGATCTTTGTCCCGCGTTCCCAGTTCAAAAAGTGCCCGCCTCCTTCCGTCGGCGGCTACTGTTTGCCTTCCCCCGCGCACTCGCGCATCCTCCCGCGCGATGACCACCGCAAACAAGATCACCATCGGGCGGATCATGATGATCCCGTTCTTTGTGCTCATGGCGCTGTACTACGGGCGCAGCGTCGCGCATGGGCACCCGCAGGAGTGGATGCGCTTCACGGCCATTGCGATTTTTGTGATCGCGGCGGCGAGCGACGGGATAGATGGCTACATCGCGCGCCGCTACCATCAGATGAGCAAGCTCGGCACCATCCTCGACCCCATCGCGGACAAGGGGCTGCTCCTCGCGGGCATCATCACGCTCAGCGTGGGGAACTGGCAGTATGAATTCCCGCTGTGGTTCCCGGTGCTCGTCATCGCGCGCGACATCGCGCTCATCACGGGCGTGCTCGCGGTCTATCTCATCAATGGCGACGCGCGCGTGCGCCCGAGCTGGCTGGGAAAAACCGCGACCGTCGCGCAGATGATCGCCCTCGGCTGCGCGATGCTTTTCTCCGGTGCCGAAGCGAAGGCGCGCATCGCGGGACACGAGGTCGCGTTCCTCGACCTGCCGGTCTTCGTTGCCGGATTCTTCACCCTCGTCTCCGGCCTGCTCTACGTGCGCGACGGCATCCGCCAGCTCCACTCGAAGGGGCACGGCGAACCCCAGCCACGGAGCAAGCTGCTGTAAATGGGAGCAAATCCTTCCCGTGCGCCGGTCTCACTATCCGCAAATCATCCGTGTGACTGGCCTTCGATCTGCGAATCCATGAATATGAAACCCACAGCCCTTGTCACCCTCCTCGTTGTCGCGATCTTCCAGCAGGGATGCATGGTTGCCCGTATCGCCACGGCCCCGATCCGGTATGGCGCGCACCGGGTGGCAAAGGCGAGAGCCGAGAGACGCGGGGAAAAGAAAGCGGAGAAGCGGGCCGAGGAGAAAGCCGCGGAACGAGCCGCCGCGCCCCAGCACATCGAGCGACCCGACATTGGTCCACCCGCAGCTCCCGTGGATGTCCCCGCGAATTAGCCCGCGCCCCGCAGGCGGCGGAAGGCGGTAGGCGGATGAACGGGAAGCGGGATGGCACGCGGAGACGCGGATGGAAAACGCCGAAGGCGTTTCATCATTCAGCCCAAGGTTGCGAGGAACGAGCTACCTTGGGAATGTCGTTCAAAATCGCATCAACCCTGAAAGGGTTGCA
>JANXZI010000571.1 GCA_025355595.1 Spartobacteria bacterium | reverse complement strand
ACGCGCTTCTGCTCCTCGGTGAAGTCGGCGCGGGCGAAAGTGGAGAGGGCTGCGAGACAGAGGAGGGTTGGGATTTTCATAGGTTGGAAAAATGCGAGGCAACGCGCAAACACGCGTCACCCGTTATGGATGATCGTCACGCGATGATGTCCTTCACCACGCGCCCGTAAACATCCGTCAGCCGGTAGTCGCGGCCGTCGTGGCGGAAGGTGAGCTTTTCGTGATCGAGGCCGAGCAGGTGCAGCAGTGTCGCGTGCAGATCGTGCATGTGGACTTTGTCCTCCACGGCGAAGTGGCCGAACTCATCCGTCGCGCCGTAGGAAATGCCGGGCTTCACGCCGCCGCCCGCGAGCCAGATGCTGAAGCCGCTCGGATTGTGATCGCGTCCCGTGCCATTCGTCTGCGCGTAGGGTGTGCGGCCAAATTCCCCGCCCCACCACACGATCGTGTCGTCGAGCAGGCCGCGCTTTTTGAGATCCGTGAGCAGGCCCGCCACCGGCTTGTCCACGGCGCGCGCGTGGTCGGCGTGCTTCGGCATGTTCGAGTGCTGATCCCACGCCGGGTTGTTCGAGTTGTCGCTGTAATTCACCTGCACATACCGCACCCCCTGCTCGCACAGCCGCCGCGCCATGAGGCACTCGCGGCCAAAATTATCCGTGTCCTTTTCGCCGATGCCGTAGAGCGCGAGCGTCTCCGGCGACTCCTTGGAAATATCCACCACATCCGGCGCATGGCCCTGCATCCGCCACGCGAGTTCGTAGCTGTTGATCACCGCCTCCAGCTCCGTGTCGCCCGGCTTCGCCGCGAGCTGCGCCGCATTCACCTCGCGCAGCAGATCGAACTGTTTCTTCGCCTCATCCATCGAGCGCGCCGGAATGATGTTGCGGAAATTCGTGTCCTTCGCCGGCTGCCCCACGCGCCCGAGCGGCGTCCCTTGGTACACCGCGGGCAGAAACGAATTGCCGTAATTCCGCGGCCCGCCATTCCCCAGCGAAGGCGCGATGCTCACAAAGCCCGGCAAGTTTTCATTCTGCGTGCCGAGCCCGTAGTTCACCCAAGAGCCCATCGAAGGCCGGATGAAATTCGTCGTCCCCGTGTGCAGGAAAAGTGTCGCTGGCCCATGTGCCACGCCCTCGGTGTGCATCGAGTTCATCACGCACAACTCGTCCGCGTGCCTCGCCATCTCGGGGAAAAGCTCCGACACCCAGCGCCCGCTCTGCCCGCGCTGCTTGAATTCCCACAGCGGTTTCATTACGCGCTGCGTCGCGCCCTTGCCCGTCCGCGCGAGAGTCCGCGCATCGTCGAAGTCCATCATCTTCCCGTCGTCCTTCAGCAGCCGCGGCTTGTAGTCGAACGAATCCACATGGCTCACGCCGCCCGCCATGAAGAGGAAAATGATGCGCTTCGCCTTCGGTGCATGATGCGGCTTCTTCGGCGCAAGGGGGTTCAATGCCGCGCGCGCCTGCTGCTGCGTCGCGAGCCCAGCGAGCGCCATGCAGCCAAAGCCGCACGCGAGCTGTTGCAGCGCGGAACGGCGGGAGAGGAGCGAGGTGTTCATGGGATGTGGGTGCGATTCAGCAAGTGCGGGATGCTAGTCAACGGGACGCATTTTGAAATGACGAATGACAAATGACCGATGACGAATTCCCGCACAGCGAGACGCTGCGATCCTGTAGCCGCCGACGGAAGGAGGCGGGCTGATCTTTGCGGACGACATGCGGCGAACGGCGGGATTGCGGTGCATCGAGGGCCAACGGCCCGTCAACATGCCAGCCCAGGGCAACGCCCTGGGTTTGCATCGAAAAAAACAAAGCCCTGAAAGGGCGGGACAATGGATGGGGCCGCCCTTTCAGGGCTTTGTTCTTTTTGTTTTCGACGACCCAGGGCGTTGCCCTGGGCTGGCTTGTTGACGCACCTTTGGTGCTCGGATTCGGTCTGGGGCTCGATGCACATCGCACGCGTCATTCGAGAAACCGGAAATCGAGAGAGCAAAATAGCGTCTGGTAAATTTGCGACCACGCCTCGCTGCGTTGCTTGTCGGAAGCACCCGCGAGCGCCTTCGCGAAAATCGCGCACTCCTTTTCATTCGGCAGCCGGCACAGCGTCGTGCGGAAGGCATTCGCCAGCCGCTCGTCATCGCCCGCCGATGACGCCAACGAGCGCTCGGCGGCGGCCTTGGCCTGCGCGAGCACGAACGGCGAATTCAGAAGATACAGCGCCTGCGGCGCGACCGTGCTCGCGCCGCGATGGCCGAATGGCGCGTTGATATCCGCAAAGTCGAACGCCTCGAAAAGCTCCAGCCGCCGGTTGCG
>JANXZI010000567.1 GCA_025355595.1 Spartobacteria bacterium | reverse complement strand
GGAACCGCGCATCAGCGAAAAATAGCGCGCCACTTTCCCCCAAAAAAATCCCGATGTCCGACCTCCCCTCGACCGGCCACCACCCGAAATTTCCACCCGGCTTCCGCGCACGGCGCGGGCTGAACTGGGGCTTCATCGGCCTGCTCTACACGTCGTTCTACATGTGCCGGTACAACCTGTCGCTGGCGAACAAGTCCATCAGCGAGGAGTTCGGTTTTTCCAAGGGCGACATGGGCTTGATCATCACGACCGCGATGATCGCCTACGCCTTCGGGCAGATCATCAACGGGCTCCTGGCAGATCGCTTCGGCGGCAAGCGCGCGATGCTGATCGGTGCGGCAGGCACGATCGTGATGAACATCCTTTTCGGTGTCGCCTCGTTCTGGGGAAACCTCGGCCTGTTCGTCACGCTGCGCGGGATTGACGGCTACTTCCAGGCATTCGGCGCGCCGGGCATGATCAAGATCAACGCCGCGTGGTTCGGGCACACCGAGCGCGGGCGGTTCGCGGGGATCTTCGGCTTCATGATCAATCTCGGGCGCTTCGGAATTTTCAAGCTCGGTCCCGCATTGCTCGCGGGTTTTGTCTTTCTCGGAATGTGGAATGTCCCGCCGCTTCACTGGCGCTGGCTGTTTTGGATCCCTTCCGGCATCGCCACGATCGCCGCGGTGATCATGGCGATGGTCGTAAAAGACACGCCGGAGCACGCGGATTTTCCAAGCGTGAATCCCGACGAGCCGCACACCGATCATGTGGAAACGCCCATCAAGGATGTCTTCCTCACCATCGTGCGCCAGCCGATCGTGTGGCTCACCGCGAGCGCGTACGCCTGCACGGGTGCGGTGCGGCAGGGAATTGATCAATGGTTTCCGCGGCTGCTGGAAGAGGTGCATCACGTGAAACTCGACTCCGGGCAGTTCCAGTGGGTGGGCTTTCTCATTCCGTTCGTCGCCTCCGCCGGTTCGCTGCTCTCCGGCTATGTCTCGGACACACTATTCAACGGCCGCCGCACGCCCGTCGCCGCGGGGCTCTACTTCATCGAGACCGCCATCATTCTCGCCGCCGCGCAATTTAATTCCGCGAATGCCGCCGTAATTTTCCTCGTGCTGATCTCCCTCACGGCAAATGCCACGCACTCGATCCTCGGCACGGCGGCCGCAATGGACATCGGCGGCGCGAAGCGCGCGGGCTTTGCGTCCGGGCTCATTGATTCGTTCCAGTACTTCGGCGGCAGCCTCGCGGGATTCGCGCTCGGCAAACTCTTGGACCAGAGCTGGGACTACTATTTCTACTTCATGGCCCCGTTTGGGATCATCGGCGGCGTGCTCATGCTGTGGAGCCACGGCCGCATCACGAAGGCGTCGAAGACTGGCCACTGATCCTGCTATTTCCCAAAAAATCCCAGCCCCCGTATCCCCATGAAATGGCTCCTCGCCGTCTGCTCCATCCTCCTGCTCCCGCTCTGCCCGCGCGCCTCCGCATGGAGTGCGCCGGGACACATGATCGTCACCGCTCTCGCCTACGATCAGCTCACGCCGGTCGAGCGTACGAAATTCGACGCCATCCTCCGCGGTCACGCCAAGTATGCGACTTGGAAGAAGACGTATCCCGAAGCTGGCATCCCCGAACTGACATTGGAGAAATTCATCGCGATGCTCGGCAGTCTGTATCCCGATGACATCCGCAACCACGACAACCCCGAGACCTTCCCCGAGTGGCACTACATTGATTACCCGCTCATCCCGCCGGATTTCCCGATGAAGCCCGCGCCGAATCCCGGCGACGATGTGCTCACCGGCATCGAGAAATCGGCGAAGGCCGTGAAGGGCCTCACGAAAGTATTCGACGCACGCTCCCGCGCCAAGATGCTCAGCTATCTCCTCCACCTCGTCGGCGACATCCACCAGCCGATGCACTGCGAGACGCTCTTCGATGACAATTTCAAGGAACCCGAAGGCGACCGCGGTGGCAACAAGGCATGGGTGAAACCGCCCGGCGGCCACGCGATCAAGCTGCACGCCTTTTGGGATCAGATGTTCGGCACGAGCGGCCAGCTTTTCCGTCCCGTGCCCATCACGATGATCCTCGCCTCGCAACATCGCGCCGTGGAACTCGCCCCGAAGTTCCCGCGCTCCGCGCTGCCCGAGCTCGCCGCGCACTCGACCCCCGTGAGCTGGAGCCTCGAAAGCCGCGCGCTCGCCATCAGCGACGGGTGGCGCAAACACGAAATCAAATACGGCCTCACCGAGGCCACCGCCCCCGAACTCCCCGCGGACTACGAGGAAAAGGCGCACGCCATCGCCGACCGCCAGGTCGTCCTCGCCGGACACCGACTGGCGGATCAGTTGCGCGAAGCGCTGAAGTGATCCGATGCGCGCGGCCGCAAAGTAGTCGCTGACTTTCGTCGGCCACGGGAAGACCGACTAAAGTCGTGAACTAATTCTTCACACCGCGCCGCCACGAACTTGTCCGGTTCATTCCGAGAGATGGGATCGCTCTGCGTACCGGATGCGAAAGGATCCCCGCGCATCGCCGGTCGGTTCGAATCCGACCCTGATCAGATACGCCCCGAAGTCCGCGGTGCGTGGGGAGACGACGATTTCCCGGATGCCGTGCTGACGGAAAAAGTCCGCCTGCTCGACGAAGAGAAAGCGCCCGATTTTGAAATCGCGATAGCGAGGAATGGCGTAGTCGAGCATCACGCGCAGCACACCGTCGGCCTCGTGCTCGGCGATAAAGACGCCCGCGGGTGCGCAATCCCGCAGGATGAAAAGCACCATCTGATTTTCACCGCCACGGGGCTCGAAGTCGGGGAAACTTTGGCGAATGTCATTGCCGTAAAATCCGAGGAAATAGCCGAGGTAGCCCGAGTCGGGCCGCAGGCTGAGGCAGTGGAAATACTCCTTGGCCCGCATCATTCGCAGGAGGAAGTGCGCGTTCACCACCACGATGAGGCCGTTCAAAATCGCGACCGGGATCGCGCCAATCAGGATGCCGTAAACCGTGAAAGCCAGGGCACCCGCGAGATTGATCAGCCGCAGCCGCAGGATCGAACTCAGCATCATCGAAACCGCGATGAGGGCCGAGGCCACGTAGCCAATCAGCTCGATGGTGAAGCGCTTTTCCATGAACGCCGGTCAGCGGCTGACGCGAGATTTTCTCACGCGCCGATGGGATGCCACGTCGTCTTGAATTCGATCAGCTCGCGGATCTCCTGCACGCCCTGCGCGGTGTCGGCGAACCAATCACCCGGCGCCTCCGATTTCTGGAGCCTCACACGTTTCACGCTTGCCGCCGCACCGAGGCGGAGCAGTTTGCGATCGTCCGCATTCGTCATGCCGCTGATCGCGCGGAGGTGCTCATGCGTGGCAAAAGTCGGCAGCATCTCGCTGCGGGCACCCGTGAGCAGATTCACGACACCGCCCGGCAGATCGCTCGTCGCGAGCATTTCTCCGAGCACGATCGCGGGATACGGCTGCAACTGCGAGGCCAGCGCGACGACCACATTTCCGCTCGTGATGGCGGGCGCGATGAGCGAAACGAGCGCGAGCAGCGGCGCTTCATCCGGCGCGATCACGCCGACGATGCCCATCGGCTCCGGCACGGTGAAATTGAAATGCGGCGACGCCACTGGGTTCACGCTGCCGAGCAACTGCGCGAATTTGTCCGCCCAGCCCGCGTAGTGGATGATCCGGTCAATGCTCGCGCGGACCTCGCGGGCAGCATCCGCCTCGCGCGCGCCGCCGATCGCAATCGCGCGCGCCATCTCCGCCCCGCGCGCCTCGATCATCTCAGCGAGGCGGTAGAGGATCTGCCCGCGATTGAAGGCCGAGCGTTTCGCCCAACCGGGGCCCGCTTTCGCTGCTGCTTCGACGGCATTGCGCAGGTCCTTGCGCGTGCATTGCGGGATGTTCGCAAAGAACGTGCCGGAAGCATCATGCAGGGCCGTTACGCGTGCGCTCTCGCTGCGGATGAATGCACCGCCGACGTAGCATTTGGGGGTTTTGGTGATGTGAAGGCGCTGGGACATGGGATTTTGAACCACGAATGGTCACGAAATGACACGAATATTTGATCAGAGGATGATGCGCTCCCATTCGAGC
>JANXZI010000486.1 GCA_025355595.1 Spartobacteria bacterium | reverse complement strand
GGTGGAATCGGATCGGGCCAGGCATGATCTTCAGCCAAATCTCGAGGAGCTAACCACAGAGGCACAGAGGGCCTAGAGAAATACACAGATGGAAGACAGAGTCAAACCTGGACGTGCCTCCTCTTCGTCTTTCCTCTCTCTTCGTTCTGTGTATTTCTCTGTGTCCTCTGTGCCTCTGTGATTAGCTCCTCTTCTAAACTACTGCCCGCAATCTCCGCTCAACCCGTAAGGTTCGCACGAATTCTTCACCTCCTCTCGAAATACGTCTCACTCCGGCAAGGGATCGGCGCGATTCGTCGCGTATGATTTCGAGTCGATCGTCATGGATTTGGTGGCCCTCCACCGCACGCGCCGACGGAATCGCGTGCCGGGCCATTCGCGAAGGTGATCGACCCCAGGAGTCCCTCCATAATGCCACGCAGGATGTCCGTGCGCCTCGCGCTCGAGTCCCTCGAGATCCGCCTCGTCCCTTCCTGGGCAGGCGTCCCGCCCGCTATCCTCGGCCCCATCACTCCCGTTGCCGTGACGCTCAATGGCAACTCGAGCGCCACGGGGCAGGCGGGCATCACAAGGGCGCCGGCTTCGAGCAGCGTGGCGACATTGCGGGCGTGGATGAGATTCCACGGGGTCTCGCGCGGGACGAGAATGAGCTTGCGGCGCTCTTTCAAAAAAACATCCGCAGCGCGGAGGATTGTCGTGTCGCTCGTGCCCGCGGCGATGCGGCCCAGCGTGCCCATCGAGCACGGCACGATGACCATTGCATCGAACGGCGCGGAGCCGCTTGCGAAGGGCACATTCATGGACTTGTCGCCGTGCTGGCGGACGCCCTCGGGCACGCGCAGTTCTCCGAGTTCCTCGTGGATGACCTGTTTGGCAAACGGGCTCAGGACGAGATGCAACTCGTGTGCGCGCGCGTCAATTTTCGCCAGCAGCCGCTGGAGATAAATCGCGCCGCTCGCGCCAGTGCCGGCGATGACGAATTTCATGAAGTTGGAAATGGATGACTGGTCGGATTCGGACACGCGGAACGTAGCCGGTTGTCTTTGATCATGCACGGTTCAATCGCCGGGGACAGTGATCATCCCGAGGTCGCGGACTATTTTACCGGGACGCCGCCCACCAGTTTTGCCAGGCGGCTGCTGAATGCCCCGGCGGCGCGCGGTGTTCCGAGAAAACCGCACGGGCACGGCTTGACGGTGCCGCCGACTGCCTCCACCGTGCGCGGTCTTATGCGAAAGTCAGCGATCATCACAATCCTCACCTTCACCGCGATCCTCTCTGCGGCGCCCATGGTGGGCGCGCTGGATCTCCGCAAGTTGAATCCATTCGCCAGCAAGAAAGCCGCCGAAGGCGCCCCCTCGGCCGGCAACGAATCTGCCGCGCAACAGGAACTCCGCCGCGGGGAAGCGCTGGAGACCGCCGGGAAGACTGACTCCGCGCTGAAGGTCTTCCGCGGCATCGTGAAGTCCGACCCGCTGACGGTGGCGGCGGCCAAGGCGCAGTTTCACGTGGGCCACATCCTCGGGCAGAAGGGCGACTACCCGGAGGCGTTCAAGGCGTACAATGAATACACGGCGAAGTATCCGAGCGGGACGGATTTTGACGGGGTGATCCAGGCGCAGTTCGACATTGCGAAGCTGTACCTCGGGGGCAAGAAGACGAAGCTGCTCGGCGTGCCGGTGGGCCCGGCCTATGACCGGGCGGAGAAAATGTTTGCGGACATCGTGAAGCACGCGCCTTACCACCGGCTCGCGCCGCTCGCGCAGTTTAACCACGGGCTCGCCCTTGAGAAGCAGACGAAGGTGGCGGAGGCGGTCGCGGCGTACAAGGAGGTCATCAGCCGCTTCCCCGGCGATCCCGTGGCGCACGACGCGCAGTACCAGATCGGCTACGTGCAGCTCCGCGAGGGGCAGAATGGCGGCTACAACCAGCAGACGCGGCAGCAGGCGGTGGAGTCCTTTGAGGAATACATGAACCGCCAGCCGAAGAGCGAGAAGACGGCCCAGGCGCGCGAGAACATCAAGACGCTCAACACCGCCGAGATCAAGAACACGATGGACATCGCGAAATTCTACGACAAGACGAAGAACTACCGGGCGGCCGTGGTGTACTACAATGAAGTGATCCGCAGCGCCCCCGGCGGCAAGGAGAGCGACCAGGCGCGCAAACGCATCGGGGAACTCAAGTCCATCGCCGGCGCGGATGTCCTGCGTAGCGGGCCGGAAAAGGCGGAGACCGGCGACATGGCGCTCGCCCGCCGCCGCGCGCAGGCGCGTGTGGATGTCGCGAGCCGCCCCGATTTCAACGGCCCGTACGTCCCGCTCCCTCCGATGCCGGATGACGGCCGCCCGCGCCTGCGGACGCCGCTCGGGCCGATGGGCCCGATCACCGAGCCGCCGCTCCCGGCGGTGGATCCGCTCCAGGATCCCTCGCTCCCGAGGCTTCGCACCGGCGACCCGCTCATCCCGCTCGCGCCGTTGCCACCCGTGCCCGAGCCGGCGAGGCCCGACGCGGAGCCTCCGAAAAAGGCGCAATGAGGGTTGTGCTCTCGCTGCTCGCGCTGCTGCTGTGCGCGTCGTGCGGCTATCAGGTCGGCCCGGTGAAGCCGAAGAAGCTCGAGAACATCCGCCGGATTTGCGTGAAGAATTTCAAGAACGACACGCTCGAGCCGCGCATGGAGGCGATACTCGCCAGTGCCGTCATCAAGCAGCTCCAGCTCGACGGTACCTACCAGGTGACGAACGAGGAGCAGGCGGATGCGATCCTCACCGGCACCCTCCAGAACATCGGTCGCACCCCTTCGCGCGCCGTGCGCGGGAACGTCCTGCAAAGCTCGGAATACCGGCTCACGATCGTCGGCAGTTACAAGCTCGTCACCGCGCGCACCGGCACGGTGCTCGACCAGCGGAGTGTGACGGGCACGACGGATTTTTTCGTCACCTCCGGATCGAGCGGGGCAAATCTGCTCAACGCCGACTCCGCGCAGGATGAGCGCCAGGCGATGCCGCTCGCCGTCGAGGACATGGCCACGCGCATCTCCAGCCTGATCAGCGAGGGTTGGTAGCGGGGAAAGTTGAGAGTTGAGGGTTGAGAGTTGAGAGGCGATGAATCGCGGGCTCACAGCCCGAACGCGATCCGCGGGCGGCAAATATCATGTGCCGCAGAAGTTCACGCGGGCGCTGCCTTTTCCTCTCAGCTCTCAACCTTCAACTCTCAACTTTTCCCCAACTCTCAACATGCTGACCCTGGTCCCCACGCCCATCGGCAATCTCGGCGACATGACGCTGCGCGCGATCGAGACGCTGAAGTCCGCCGACCTCATCGCGTGCGAGGACACGCGGCACAGCATCCACCTGCTCCGGCATTTCGGGATCGAGAAGCCTCTCGTGAGCTACCACGAGCACAACGAGGCGCGTCGCACGGCGGAGTTCATCGAGCAGCTCGTGGCGGGAAAAAAGATCGCCATCATCACGGATGCGGGCATGCCCGGCATCAGCGACCCCGGCCACCGGATCCTGCGAGCGTGCCGCGAGCGCGGCGTTCCCTTCACCGTGCTGCCGGGCGCGAGCGCAGTCGTCACCGCGCTCGTCGGCTCCGGGTTCGATGCGGGGAAATTTTACTACGCTGGTTTTCTCCCGGTGAAAAGTGGGGGCCGCGAGCGCGACCTGCGCGCCGCCGGCGAGCGCACCGAGACGACCGTGTTTTTTGAATCCCCGCACCGCCTCGTGAAGACGCTCACCGCCGCCGCCGCGCTCATGCCGGAGCGTCCGCTGTGCGTCGCGCGTGAACTCACGAAGACCTTCGAGGAATACCGCCGCGGCACCGCCGCCGAGCTGCTCGCGCACTACACCGCGCATCCGCCGAAGGGCGAGATCGTCCTCCTCGTCGCGGGCCTCGACTGATGAACTCCACCCCGATGCACCTCCTCCGCCTGCTGCTCCTCCTCGCCATGCTGCCGCTCGCGGCTTGCACCGACCCGCGGAGCAATTCGCTCTCACGCCTCCGCCACGCGGACGCGGCGGGTCTCCGTGCAGAGGTCGCGCAGCTCACTGCGAAGCTGCTCCCCGCAGCGGGCCCCGAGCTGGTCCCCATCCAGCCCGAACTGTGGCCCGTCGGACTCCTGAAACTCCGCCCGCTCCGCCTGAACCTCTACCGCGACGGGCTCGCCGTCTCGCTCCAGGCCTCGCCGGGTTTTGAATACGGGCTCCACATCGTCGCCGCCGGCGCGGATGCGCAGTTGAAATCCACCGAGCGCACGCAGTACGAGAAATTGCAGGACGGCATCTACCATTTCACGCAGAAGCGGTGAGGGGAAATGTTGAGGGTTGAAAGTTGAGGGTTGAAAGGAAGGGGCAGCGCAAGCGTGGACTTCGCCGGCTCATGAGTTCGCCGCGTGCGGATGAGAATCGGGCGACAATCCCGCGATTCTTCAACCCTCACCTCGCAACTTTCCCCGCCAGTCTTTGCGCCTTGGCGTCATGGCGTGACCTCCGCAAAGTGCGGCCACGAATGAAAGCCTGGCTGCAACTTTTCCGCGTCCCGAACCTCTTCACGGTGCCGGGCGATCCGCTCGCGGGATTCCTCATCGCCACGGGCGGACGGCTCGACGCACGCGCGCTGTGCGCCGTGCTCGCGAGCCTCGCGATTTACGCCGCGGGACTCGCGATGAATGACCTCGCGGATTTCGCCGAGGACACGCGCGACCGGCCGAAGCGGCCGCTGCCCAGCGGCGCGATTCCGCGCGGCACGGCGTGGTTTGC
>JANXZI010000535.1 GCA_025355595.1 Spartobacteria bacterium | reverse complement strand
GTCGAAGTTTGGGGAAGGAAGCACGTCCGGCGCTGCGAGCAATGGCGGCTTCCGCGTTGGCACGCGGAGCCAGGCGTGATTTCGCCGCCGTCGCAATCCGCAAGCGGGATGGTGCGTCGGCGCTAGGGGTTAGATGTTAGGCGTTCGAAGTTAGACGTTGCATGCCACCCGGCGGATTTTTCCGTCGGTGCATGCTGATTCGTGAACCGGATGGCAACTGCGGCGGGCTGAACTTCCAACTCTTAACATTGAACTCCGAACTTCTAACTCGAAAAGTTCCGGAGCCGCCGCTCAGCGCGCCCAGGTGATCAGGCGCAGCTCGTGTTCCTGCGTGAGATTCGGATGCGTGGGAATGACCCTCACGCCCAGGCCGTAGCTGCCGCTCTCGCGCGCGGGGATCATCCCCGCGAAACGGAACGCGCCATTGCCGAGCGTTTCCACCTGCTGGAGATCGATGGTCACCGGACGCGCGATCCGCCCGTCGCTCGCCTCGCCGACGAGCGCCTGCACGCGCACAAACTCCGGCGAGATCGGCCCGAGCGACGTGCGCACGCTCACCTCGACGGCGTCGCCGACGGTCACGTTCGTGCCATTGCCCGTGTGGATGAGGACATCCGCCAGCTTCACATGAGCCCAGTCGCGGCGGATGCTGTCCTTCCAGCGCGCGAGCTCCACGGACTTCTTGCACGAATCCTTGATCAGCACCGCGTGCGCCGCGGCGGCGGGCGCGTAGAGGCGCTGCGTGTATTCCTTCACCATGCGGTGCGTGTTGAAGACCGGCACGATCGTGCGGATGGATTCGCGCATGAGATTGATCCACGCGAGCGGCAACCGGCCATCGGGCTTCGCGTAATAGAGCGGCAGGATCTGCGTCTCGAGCACATGGAAGAGGCTGTGGACATCCACGTCGTCCTCGAAATGCGGCTCCGGCGGCTCGGTGCTCTCGGGGATTTCCGGGCCGATGGCCCAGCCGTTTTTCCCCGTGTGCGCCTCGCACCACCAGCCGTCGAGCACGCTCAGATTCAGTCCGCCGCTCGGCGGGAGCTTCATGCCGCTCGTGCCGCTGGCCTCGAGCGGGCGGCGCGGATTGTTCAGCCAAAGGTCCACGCCCTGATAGAGCCGACGCCCGACATAGTGGTCGTAGTCCTCGATGAAGACGATGCGTCCCTCGAACTCCGGCATCCGGCTGAAGCGGTACACGTCCTGGATGAATGTCTTCCCCGGCTCATCCTTCGGGTGCGCCTTGCCGGCGAAGACAAACTGCACGGGCCGCTCCGTGTTGTTCAGCAGCCGCTTCAGCCGCTCGATGTCGCTGAAGAGCAGCGTCGCCCGCTTGTAGGTCGCGAAGCGCCGCGCGAAGCCGATCGTGAGCACCTCCGGGTTCAGCATGTGCGGGATGGCACGCAGCTTCTCGGGCGTCTCGCCCGTCCGGAGCCACTGCCGGCGCGTGCGCTGGCGGATGAAATCAATCGTGTGCCGCTTCTGCACCTGGTGCGTGTTCCAGAGTTCCTCGTCCGGAATGTCCTGCACCTTCCGCCAGAAATCGCGATCCGTGAGATGCTCCTCCCAGCCCGGCATGTAGCGGTCGT
Source organism: Spartobacteria bacterium (assembly GCA_025355595.1). Classification (GTDB taxonomy): domain Bacteria; phylum Verrucomicrobiota; class Verrucomicrobiia; order Chthoniobacterales; family Chthoniobacteraceae; genus SXWH01. The sequence goes on along the minus strand of JANXZI010000535.1, from coordinate 2,126 downwards.
ACAGCCGCACAAAGTCCGGCGCCATCCACGTCTTCGTGTGAATACCGTTCGTCACACTCGTGATCGGTACCTCCTCCTGCGGCACGCCGGCCCACACATCCCTCCACAGCCCCTGGGACACTCGCCCGTGCAGCGCTGACACCCCGTTCGCGTGGCGGCTCGTGCGCAGCGCGAGGATCGTCATGCTGAACGGCTCGGACGGATCCACGCGCGTCTGGCCGAAGCTCACGAACGTGTCAAAATCAATCTTCACCGACGCAGGATAGTCGCCGAAATACTTCCGCATCAGCTCGAGCGGGAACGCATCGTTGCCCGCGGGCACCGGAGTGTGCGTCGTGAAGACATTGCCCGAGGCCGACGCCTGCAGCGCCGCGTAAAAGTCCAGCCCGTCCTCCTGCACGCGCCGCCGGATCCGCTCCAGCGAGATGAACGCAGCATGACCCTCGTTCATGTGGTACACCGCCGGCTTGATGCCGAGCGCGTTCAGGGCGTGGATGCCGCCCACGCCGAGGATGATCTCCTGCTTGATCCGCATCTCGTGATCGCCCCCGTAAAGCTGCGAGGTGATATCCCGATCCTCCGGCGCATTCTCCGGCACATTCGTATCCAGCAGATAGAGCGTGATGCGCCCGACCGCGAGCTGCCACACACGCACGCGCACCCAGCGAGCCAGGATCTTCACGCCGAGCGTCAGGTGATTCTTCTCCGCATCCAGCACCGGCTGCACGGCGAGGTGCGAGAAATTCTGGTTCAGCGCGAGACTCTCCTGCCAGCCCTCCTTATTGATCTGCTGCTTGAAATAACCGTGCCGGTACAGCAGCGACATCGCCACGAACGGCAGATCCAGATCGCTCGCCGACTTGCAGTGATCGCCCGAGAGGATTCCGAGGCCGCCCGAGTAATTCGGGAACGACTCGTGAAAGCCGAACTCCGCGGAAAAATACGCCACCGGCCCGCTCATCACCGCGCTCTTGTCCGTCTTGCCCCAGGTGTCCTGGCGCGACATATACGCGTCGAACTTCGCGAGCACCTCCTTCATCCCGCGCAGGAAATCATCATTCCCCGCCACCTCCTCCAGCCGCGCCTGCCGCGAGAGCTGGAGCATCCGCACCGGATTGTGATTCGTCGTATGCCACATTTCCGGATCGATCAGCCGGAACAGCGCCCGAGCCGTCGGCTCCCACGTCCACCACAGGTTCACGGCCAGCCTCCTCAGCGGTTCGAGTTGCGCGGGGAGTTTCGGAACGACGTTATACGTGTGGATCGGCTGCATGTTTCCCTTTCTTGGTTGCTGGTTTTTCGGACTGGCGTTCGGGGAAAGGGAACAAGCGGCGACGCTAACGGCCCGCGCGACGGCGGCAAGAAAACTTTCTTGCCGCGCAAGATCATGGATCGCTTCAGCCGCCCCGCGCTCATCGAGGGGGCGTGATTTAATCCGAGTCCAAAACGCCGTTGTGCATTTCGCGGCAAGCTCCAGGAGCGGCGACAATCGAAGACCGACGAAGTCATGCCTGTCGCGGCCTCACCATGCTGCGCAGCAGCCTGATTTTTCCACGCACCGCGTCCGTCCTGTCGTACGCGCAGGCCTTTTTACGCCGTCACTTGCGCGGCAGTCGCCCTCCTGCGGCGGATGCTGCCCACGCCGAGGCACAGAAGACCCACGACGATCGTCGCGGGCTCGGGCACCGAGGTCACCTGCCCGGTCTGGATGGCCACACCCGCGGTGCTCTCGTAGGCCCAGTCCACGATGCTGCCTGGGCCGCTGTTGTTGATCACCAACTGCGCCCAGCCAAAGTACTCCGGCCCGCCCACGCTCGTCTGAAATTCAAACCCGAGATAGCCCGGCGTCCCGAGCTGGAACTGGTTCGCCGACGCGCCGACGTGCGACGTGGAGGCGCTCGCGTCCCCGACGAAGTTGCCGCCCGCATTGATCACCGTCCCTGGCGAGAGGTTCACGATTTGATCGGTGCCGGTGATGATCGGGCGCAGCAGCGGGCTGTTGTAAATCCACGAGCCGCCGAAGACCGGGTTCAGCCACGGCTCGGTGTCGTAATTCGCGGGCTGGGAGCTGCTCACCGTGCCATCGCTGATGCGCAGATACGTGCCGTTGATCCCGGACAGCGGCA
>JANXZI010000485.1 GCA_025355595.1 Spartobacteria bacterium | reverse complement strand
CCTCGCGGGTGGACATCGGAAAGGCGCGCTCTTTGCGGACTACGCGCACATCGCAGGGGTGTTCGATGAAATGCGCGCACCGAGCGGCGATGCGCGGCCGCATTTCCAAACGCTGCTCGGGGAACTCGATTCGCTGGGCGGCGAGGAAATCCGGCGACGGCGCGACGCGTGCGAGCGGATCATCCATGAGCAGGGCATCACGTACACCGTTTATGGCGACGCGCAGGGAGCGGAACGCCCATGGCAACTCGATCCGATTCCGCTGGTCATCGCGCAGCAGGAATGGAGCGGCGTAGAGGCCGCGCTCATCCAGCGTGCGACGTTGATCAATCGCATCCTCGCCGACTGTTACGGCAAGCAGGATCTCATCCGCACGGCATGGCTGCCGCCCGCGCTCGTCTTCGCGCAGCCGGATTTTTTGCGGCCGGTCCACGGGCTGAAGCCGCCGGAGGAAAAGTTCCTGCACTTCTACGCCGCGGATCTCGCGCGCTCGCCGGACGGACGGTGGTGGGTGATTTCGGATCGCTCGCAGATTCCCACGGGCGCGGGCTACGCGCTCGCGAACCGCCTCGTGACGTCGCGCATTTTTCCCGAGGCCTTCCGAAGCTGCAACGTCCTGCGGCTCGCGGGATTTTTCCGCGAGATGCGCGACTCGCTCGCCGCGCTCGCGACACGCAGGACGGATAATCCGCGCGTGGTCGTGCTCACGCCGGGCGCTTACAATGAGACGTATTTCGAGCAGACCTATCTCGCGCGCTACCTCGGCTACACGCTCGTCGAGGGTCAGGATCTCACGGTGCGCGACGATCGCGTTTTTCTGAAAACCATCGGCGGACTCGAGCCCGTGGATGTGATCTTGCGCCGCGTGGACGACGATTTTTGCGATCCGCTGGAGCTGCGCAAGGGATCGATGCTCGGCGTGCCGGGGCTCATCGAGGCCGCGCGCGCAGGCAATGTCGCCATCGCAAATGCCCTCGGCAGCGGGCTGCTGCAGAGCCCGGCGTTCAAGTCGTTCCTGCCGGGACTTTGCCGCCATGTGCTCGGCGAGAAATTGCTCATGCCGTCCGTCGCGACGTGGTGGTGCGGGCAGAAAAGTGCGGAGGAATACGTGCTGTCGCATCTCGACAAACTGACGGTGAAGCCCGCGTTCCGCTCGCAGCAGCCGATGAATTCCGAAGTGCTCTCGCACGACGAACTGCGCGTACGCATCCGCTTCCAGCCGCACCTGTGGGTTGCGCAGGAGAAGGTCGAACTTTCCACCGCGCCCTCGTGGGATCGCAGCGGGCTTGTGGCGAAGCGCACGGTTGTGCGCGTGTATGTCGTGGCGACGCCGGATGGCTACAAGGTCATGCCCGGCGGTCTCGCGCGCACCGCGCTCGGCGGCGACGCGCGGCTGATCTCCATGCAGCACGGCGGCGCGAGCAAGGACACCTGGGTGATCAGCGACCGGCCCGTCAAGGAGGTCACGCTGCTGCAAGGCACGGGGCGCAACGTCGAACTGCGGCGCGTCGGCAACAATCTTCCCTCGCGGCTTGCGGATAATTTCTGCTGGCTGGGCCGCTACGCCGAGCGGCTGGATGCGAGCGCGCGACTGCTGCGGAGCACGCTCATGCGTTTCAATCCCGAGCGCAGCGGCGGGAACATGCCGCACCTCATGCCATTCCTGCAGGCACTCGAGCGGCAGGGCCACCTGAAGCTAAAGGGGACGGATTTCACGAGGAATGCGGAGGCGCTGGAGGCGGAACTTCTCGCGGCGATTTTCGATCCCGCGCGGCCCGAGAGCCTGCGGCAGATTTCCGAACGCGTGCAGCGGCTCGCGATGGCCGTGCGCGATCGCACCTCGAACGACGTGTGGCGCGTGCTCAGCCAGTTCGAGGAATGCCTCACGGTGCAAAGCAATGGCCGCCCGCTGCTCGCCGCGGACGCGATCCCGGTGCTGAACCGGCTGCTGCTGCTCATCGCATCATTCTACGGTCTCGCGCGCGAAAATATGACGCGCGCGCAGGGCTGGCGATTCATTGATATCGGCCAGCGCATCGAGCGATCGATGGGCCTTTGCGCGCTGCTCGATTCCGCGCTGCGCTCGCCGCAGGCCGACGACCCGAGCGTGCTCGAAGCCGTGCTCGAATACGCCGATAGCACGCTCACCTACCGCTCGCGCTACACGCTCGTGCCGAACATCGCCGCGGTGTATGACCTCGTGATCCTCGACGGCACGAACCCGCGCTCGCTGCTCTTCCAGTTGCTCCAGCTCGAAAAACATTTTGATCGTCTGCCGCAGGAAACGCGCAGCGCACTGCCGAGCGCCGGCCAGCGCGTGCTCATCGGGTGTGTCGCCCGCGTGCGCCTGCTCGATCCGCGCGAGCTGGTCCACGCGCAGGGCCCGTGGCACGAGGGCGAGACGGGCCGCGTGATCCGCGAAGTCGAGTCGAGCCTGCCGCGTCTGTCCGACGCCATCGCGGTGAATTATTTCGCCCACTCCGCCATCTCGCGCGCGGGCAACTGATGCCGCGATGAAATCAGAGCGATGAACTACCGCATCACGCACCGCACGATTTACGAATACAGCGAGGCCGTCACCGTCTCGCACCACGCTGCGCGCCTCCTGCCGATGGAGAATTCGTCGCAGCAGGTCTCGCGGACTTCGTTGTCGGTCTTCCCCACGCCTTCGGTGCGCAAGGAGAGCCGCGACTATTTTGGAAATGCCGTGTGCTCGTTTGCGATTCAGGAAATCCACCGGCACTTCGAGGTCATCGCGCGCAGCCAGGTGAGCGTGAAAGTGAGCACCGCGCCGGTGCTCGCGCTGTCGCCAGTGTGGGAGCAAGTCGTCGCGAACTTCCGCGATCCCGTGTCGCCGGCGGATGTCGCGCCGTATGAATTTTGCATGGAGTCGCCGTGCATCCGCCTGATGCCGGAGTATGCCGACTACGCGCGCGCGAGTTTTCCGCCGGGCACGCCGCTGCTCGTGGGCACACGCGATCTCATGTGCCGCATCCATGATGATTTCCGCTACGACCGCGTCGCCACGACGGTCGCGACGCCGCTGGACGAAGTGTGGCAGCGTCGTCGCGGCGTCTGCCAGGATTTCGCGCACGTCGCCGTTTCCGCGCTGCGCTCGCTCGGACTGCCCGCGCGCTACGTGAGCGGCTACCTCCGCACGTATCCCGCGGCGGGCCAGCCGCGACTCGTCGGCGCGGACGCGTCGCACGCGTGGTTCTCGGTGTATTGCCCGGTGAATGGCTGGATGGATTTCGATCCGACGAACAGTCTCATCCCGTCCGCTGAACACATCACCGTCGCCGTCGGGCGTGACTTCAGCGACGTGAGCCCGCTCAGCGGAATCCTCACGGGCGGCGGCGAGCACAAGGTGCGAGTGTCGGTGGATGTCGAGCCGCTTGGAGGTTGAGAGGTGAGGGTTGAGAGTTGAGAGGCCGGCGTCGCGCGTCGCACGGAGATTTTTTCAACCTCTCTACTTTCAACTCCCAACGTCCCTCGCGGCCCTTGCCAATTTTGCACCGTCCCCCCAGCGTGCGCGGCTCACGGGATGAAACTCCAAGTCACACATCGCACTCGCTACATCTACGTCTCGCCGGTTCGCGAGAGCTTCAATGAAGTCCGCCTGCGTCCTGTGACGAATGAGCATCAAGTGTGCGATTCCTTCCTGCTCAAGGTGCTGCCCGCCGCGAAGCTCTCGCACTACACGGACTTCCACGCGAACATCATCCACTTCTTCGAGCTGCAGTCGCCGCACAGCACGCTGCTCGTCGAGAGTTCCGCGAAGGTGACGACGAAGCCCGTGCTCACGAACCCCGCATCCGCTCCCGTGCCGCTCTCGGCTCTCGCGGAATGCGAACGCAACGAGCGGTGCTTCGACTTTCTGCAGGAGAGCACCTACGTGGAAAAAACGCCTGAGGCGTGGCGGCTCGCGCTCGATGTCACCGCGGGGCGCGACGACGTGTGGGGTGCGGCCTGCGCGATCATGGCGCACATCCATTCGCAATTCGCCTACACGCCGAACCTCACCTCCGTCCACACGCACATGCGCGACGTGCTCGCGGACGCCCGCGGCGTCTGCCAGGACTTCGCTCATGTGATGATCGGCCTCTGCCGTGCGCTGCACATCCCCGCGCTCTACGTGAGCGGCTACCTCTACAATGGCCCGCTGGACAAGCTCCTCGGCTCGCAGGCCAGCCACGCGTGGTGCGAGGTTTTTGTCCCCGGCGTGGGCTGGTGCGGCCTCGACCCGACGAACAACCAGCCGACCGACGAACGCTACATCAAGCTCGGCATCGGCCGCGACTACGCCGACGTGCCACCCGTGCGCGGGCATTACAAGGGCACGACGGATCGGCAGATGGAAGTGGAAGTGCTCGTGGAGGCGATCGAGTAGCGGTGTGGAAAAGTGCTGATCGTGCGTGCTCTCATGTGTGACTGGTGACTGGTGAAAAGTGACTGGTTTCGGATTCGGACTTCATGCGTGAATTGCAGCGCACCAACTGCACAGCGGCCCGTGAGCAGAGCACCAGTCACCATTCACAAGTCACCAGTCACAGCCGCGCAGCACACTGCGCGCTCGCCTTTCGCGCCGCCGCCGCTACGTTCCCGCGCCCTATGACCAGCGTCTGGAATTCCGCACATCCTTGGCTCCGCGAACTCGTTTCCTACGAACCCGGCAAGCCCATTGAGGACGTCGCGCGCGAACTCGGCCTTGCGCCCGAGCAGATCATCAAGCTCGCATCAAATGAGAATCCGCTTGGTCCGAGTCCGAAGGCCCTCGCGGCCATGCAGGAGACGCTGCTGCGCTCGCACTTTTACCCCGATGGCGGCGGCTACTACTTGCGCGAGGCCATCGCGGCGAAAGTCGGGCTCAAGCGGGAGAACGTCATCCTCGGCGCGGGCTCGAATGAGATCATCGAATTCATCGGCAAGGCCTTCCTGAATCCCGGCGACGACATCATCGCCTCGCGCCACGCCTTCGTCGTGTACAAGCTCATGGCCACGCTTTTCGGCGCGAACACCATCGAGGTGCCCGACCCGAACTTCGCGCACGACCTCGACGCCATGCTCGCCGCCATCACGCCGCGCACGAAGGAAATCTTCATCGCAAATCCGAACAACCCGACCGGCACGCTCTGCACGCAGGAGGAGATTGACCGCTTCATGGCGCGCGTCCCCGACACCGTCGTTACAGTTTTCGACGAGGCGTATTACGAATTTCTGCCGAACCCGCC
>JANXZI010000500.1 GCA_025355595.1 Spartobacteria bacterium | reverse complement strand
GTGGCGGCGGATTCCATCGCAGCGAAGGCGGGACTGAAGGCGGGCGATGATCTGATTTCGCTCGGCGCACAGCCGATCCTCTCGCCCGCGGATGTGAGCTGGGTGCTGCATCGCACGACGGGAGCGGCGACGATTTCCGCGACGGTAAAGCGCGGCAACACGACGGTGAATGTCACGCTCACGCTGCTTGCAGGTTGGCGCGAGACGGCGGACATTTCCAAGCGCGTGGGCACATGGTCCATGCGCGGCATGGCACTCGGCGGGCTGATTCTCGAGGAGGCGACGGAGGAGGAACGCGCGAAGCTCGGCATCGCAAAGGATCACCTGGCGCTGCGCGCGAAAGGCGTCGGCGCGTATGGCAAGCACGCGGCGGCGAAGAACGCGGGCTGGCAGAAGGAGGATGTCATCACGGAACTCGACGGCTCGTCGTCGCGCGCCACGGAGGGCATGGTGATCGGCCGCCTGCTGCGCGCGCACCAGCCGGGCGAAAAGGTGAAGGCTACCGTGCTGCGCGCTGGCAAGAGCGTTGAACTTTCCCTCCCGATTCAATGAAGCATCCACATTGCCACGGCGCGTCCGCGCGCTTCGTCGTTGTCGCAGCGCTCGCTGCATGGCTCGGTGTTTCGCAGGCTGCGTCGCCGGCGTTTGTCGTCGGCGATCCGGTGCGCGTGACGCGCAGCGAGATGCTGCTCTTCCAGGGGAAGAATCTCGCGGGCGCGGCGAAGGGGCAGGAGTTCACGCTGCTGAAGCACGACGCGGCGAAGAAGCAGGTCTTTGTGGCTTTCATGAAGGACGACGGCACGCTCGTCGCCGCGTCGCTGCCGGACGAGGCGGCGGAGCCGGCCGCATCGCGGGCGACGTCTGATCTTGTGCGTGGTGCGGAGGCGTTCCGCGATCAGCGCTACGACGAGGCGAAGCGGCTGTTCACGCGCGCGGCGCAGGACAAGCAGCAGGCGGCCCTCGCGGGCGCGCTTTTTACACGGGTGAATGGCGCGATTGGATCGGCTTCGCTCGCGCGCACGAACGCGGCATCGAAGACAGCGGCGACGACGACGCTGCAAACGTTGCGCGACACGGCGGAGGGTCTCGCGAAGGCGGGCATGCCGAGCCTCGCGCTGCCGCTCGACGAGGGCACGGACCGCCTCGGCGCGCAGGTGCCGGGGCTCACGGTTCCCGCGACGAAAGTGGATCGCCCGGACCTCACGAAACGCGCGACGATTTCGCAGCGCTCGTACCTGCTCGCGCGGCAGGCGTTCGCGCTGAAGCAACTCGTCACGGCGTCGAAACACGTCGCGGCGGGTCTCGAAGCGGAGCCCGCGCATGTCGAGCTGAAGGCGATGCAGCCGCTCGTGCAGAAGGATGTCGAGGAGGCGGATTCGCTGTGCAAGACGGCGAAGAAACTGCAGCGCCAGCCGAATGGGGCGGTGCATGCGCTGAGCGCGATTGACGACGGGCTGAAGCTCTGCACGGACCATGCGGACCTGCGCGAGCTGCGCAAGACGCTCGCGGCGGCATTTGAGGAGCGTACATCGCCGCAGGTCACGCCGGCATTTCTCGCGATGGCGAAGGTGGGCACGGCGGGCACGATCCTGGAGGAGGGGCGCAAACTTTACACGGTGCGCTGCACGGAGTGCCACGATCTCGAAATGCTCGACGGGCGTTCGCTCGCGGGGTGGTCGGGCATGGTATCGAGCATGGGCCGGCGCGCGGGGCTGAACGACACGGAGAAGTCACGCATCCTCGAGTACATCGGAGCCGCGCAGAAAGTCGTGGAGGCCGGCGGCGCAAAATAGAGCGGCGAGAACCCGAGAGAAGTTTCGCAAATTTTCCGACCTCCCGCTGAATCCCGAGACATGGAACGCCGGCTCGACTCCACCACATCCGCACGCACCGCGGGGCTCACCGCGCTCGCGCTGCTGGGGCCGATCTTCGGCGTGGCGACGCAACTGTGGGGGCAGGCGATGCTGCTGCTCGGGCTCGGCGTGCTGCTCATCGTCGCGCCGCCGCGCCGCTCGCCGGGTGCGGTGTGGTGCGTGCTCGCCGCCGCGATTTTTGCGATCGCGCTCACGGCGTTTCTGCCACTGCGCTGGTTTGCGATTCCCGTGTGGCGGAAGACGCTCACGGGCGACTTCCGCGTGCCGCTCGGGGAGGCGCTCTCGCCGCAGCCGTGGGTGAGCCTGCACGCGGTGTGCCTGCTTTTTGCGGGGCTGATTTTCGCGCTGTATGTCGTGACGCGCACGTGGGGCCACCAGTCGCGCAGGCAGGCGGCGCGCTGGTATGCGGGCGGGATCGTGATGCTCGCGCTCCTCGCGCTCGTGTCGCTCGCGCGCGACTGGCATGTGCCCTTCTGGCCGACGGTGCTGAATTCGGGGACTGGATTTGGCATCTTCCCGAACCGCAACCAGACGGCGAATGTCTTTGCGCTCGCGGGCGTGATGGCGACGGCGCTGGCGTTCGACGCCTTCGAGCGGCGGCACAAGATGGCGTGGTTTTGGGTGGCCGCGGTGATCGTTTTGGGCATTGCGGTGGTGCAGACAAATTCGCGCGCAGGCGTCCTGATTTTTTTCGGCGGTACGTCGGCGTGGGTGCTGCTGTCGCTGGCGCTGTCCGGCTCGCGAAAAGGCGGCGCGATCACGGCGGCGGGCGTCGTGTTACTGCTCACGGGATTTTTCGTTTTCGGCGGCGGGACACTGGATCGCTTTCGGACGTTGGGGGCGGATTCGCACCCGGAATTTCGCGTGGCGATCCAGCGCGATGCCGTGCGCCTCGCGGCGGCGGCGCCGTGGCTCGGGCAGGGGGCGGGAAATTTCGCGCCGATCTTCGCGATGATGCGCGAGGCCTCGGTGGATCAAAATCGCGCGATCCATCCCGAGAGCGACTGGCTTTGGGTGGCGGTGGAGATGGGGTGGCCGGCGGTGGTGCTGCTGGGAGTCGCCTTCCTGCTGTGGCTGCGGCGCTGCCTGCCGCTGGCGAAGGGAACGGATCGCGGACTGCGTGCGGCGGCGCTCGTGTGCGGGGTGATATTTGCGCTGCATTCGCTGGCGGATGTCTCCGGGCACCGGCCCGGCTCGGCGTGGCCGGCGCTTTTCCTCGCGGGGCTGGCCATGGCTCCGACGCGGGACACGGTGCGCAGCCGCTGGGTCGCGCCGGTTTTCCGGATGCTGGGCGTCGTCCTCCTGCTGATCTCCGGCTGGTGGTTTGCGTCCATTTTTTCCGAACGCGTCGCCACGTTCGCGCCAACGCCCGAGTTCGCCACGGTGCTCGCGGATCGACTGGAGCGGCAGATTCTCGCGAAGGATTTCGCCGGCGCGCTGGTCAGCGCGGATGCGGCGCTGCGAATCACGCCGATGGAGGCGGGGCTGTATTACCAGCGCGGCCTGACGCGCGTGACGAAGCCGTTTGCGACGTGGGGCGCAGCCTGGGATTTCGGGACGGCGCGCGTTCTCGAGCCGCACTGGTCGGCGCTGTGCTTCGAGGAGGGCAAGGCCTGGGCGGACGCACGGCAGCCGGAGCTTGCCCTGGACGCATGGACGGAGGGGCTGCGTCGCGCGGGAAAAAAGGGGCCCGTTTATTATGAGCACATGTTCAACTGGTCCGGTGACAAGGTCTCCCTCCGCGCGATGCTTGCGAGGCTGGCACGCTCGGGCCCTGAGTACCTGCTCGTCTTCCTGCAGCATGCGGACGCGCTGGAGGCTGAGTTGTTGATCGGCGAACTCACGGACGCGGAGCCGACGCTAAAGTCCTTCTCGGACGCGCAGCGGAAGGCGCTTTTCTCCGTCTGGTATCAGAAGGGCAACCGCCGGCTGCTCCGCGCAAAGCTGCTCGCAAATCGCGAATGGCAAAAGGCGGGCTGGCGCTGGCTGGCGATGCTGTCTGCGGAGGCCGGAGACTTCAGGGGCGCGTGCGGACTGGCGCGGGATTCCATTCCGCGCCCAGCCATGCCGAAGCAGGGCGATGCAAAACCTCTCACGGATCTGGAACGGATGTTCCGCGCGCGGCCCGACGACATCGTTCTGGGACTGCAACTGCACACCACGCAGCTTTCGGTGGGCAAGACGCAGGATGCGCTCGAAACGCTGAGAGCCCTGCAAGCGCTGCCGAATGCTCCTGCCTACCTCGTGTACCTCGAGGCGGAACAGTTTGAGGAGAGTGAGGATTGGGCGAACGCGTGGAAGGCGTGGCTGCGGTTCGCCGCAAAGGAATTCAAGTAGCGCCGGCGGCCCGAAATTGAAAGCTGCCGCTCAGCGCACGCGCGCAAACAGCGGGAGCACGGCGGGCATTTTTTCCCCAGACGAGAACGGCTGCTGGAGGAGGGCCCTTCATCGCGCACCCGGCGACCGCGGCGGGTGAACCGGACTGCACCTACGACTTCATCGGCTCGACGGGTTCGGCGTCGGCGTTTTCGCGGTAGGCGGAGTATTGATAGTAGTTGCCGTAGCCGTATTCGGATTCCGCGAGGCGGACGTCGTTGCAGACGACGCCGAGGAGATTCGCCTGGCGCTGCACGAGGAGATTGATCGCGGTGCGGCTGCGGCGCGCGGAGGAGGTGGAGAAGCGAACGACGAAGATGGTGCCGTCAATCTTCGGTGCGAGGCTGAGCACGTCGTCGGCGGCCATGACGGGCGGCGAGTCGAAGATGACGTAGTCGAACTCCGCATAAACTTCCTGGAGGAGCTGGTCGGTGACTTTTCCGAGGAAGTGCTCGGCGGGGTGGGGGAGCGTCTTGCCGCGCGGGAGGATGGAGAGGTTCGGCGTGGAGGTGGGGACGATGACTTCGCGCCAGTGGGTGCGCTGGCGGAGGACGTCGGAAAGGCCCACTTCGCTCTCGATCTTGAAGGCTTTCGCGATGCGACCGAGGCGAAGATCGGCATCCACGAGCAGCGTCTTCGCGCCGGAAAATGCGAAGGTGATGGCGAGGTTCGCGGCGATGGTCGTCTTGCCCTCGCCGGGGGTGGCGCTGGTGACGAGGATGGTCTTCGGCCTGGCTCCTTCGACGGGCAGGAAGATAATCGAGGAGCGCAGCGTGCGGAACGATTCGAGGAGCGCGTGGCGCGGATCGTTCGAGGTGAGCATGGTGACGCCGGCCTTGGTTAGTTCGCGCGGGACCTGGCCGAGCAGCGCCTCGGGGAAGCGCTCGCGGAACTCGAAGAAGGAGCCGATGCGGTCATCCATCTTGTCGAGGACGAAGAGAATGAGGAGGCCAAGTCCGAGCCCGCAAAATCCGCCGATGGCGAGAAGCTTGTTGAGTTCCATCTGCTTTTGCTGGGGCTTGTTCGCGTGCTCGAAGATCGTCACGGTGTCCTGGTCGAAGGTCTTGTACACTTCCATCTGGCGAAGCTGGCTGCTGAGGCGGTCGTACTGCACCTTGGTGCGTTCCGTCTTCGAGCGGAGCTGGTCGAAGTCCGCGACACGCCGCGCGAGATCGAGGGCCTTAACCTCCCAAATCTTGATGTTCGCTTCGAGGCTGTCGATCTGGACTTTGATCGAGTCGCGGCGGCTTTTGATCTGTTCCTGACTCAGATCCTTGTAAGTTTTGAGCATCGCCTCGTTCTTGGCAATCTGTTCTTCGAGGGTCACGATCGCCGGATGCTTGGCCTTGAGCGTCTGGAGGAGTTCCTGCCGGTCGGCCTTGAGCTGGTTGATGGCCTGTTTGACCTTGAGGTATTCCGCGAGCGGCCCGGGAGTGGAGGCGAGCGAGTCCACCCTGCCAGACGTTCCGTCGGCACTGGATGGGGGACCCGGATTCTTGTCGGCCACCTGATCCAGATCGAGCTTCTGGAGCAGGCTGAATTCCGTCTTGAATTCGTCGAGCCGACGGTTCAGCACCGAGAGGTAGTTTGCGGCGCTGTTGCCGTCCTCTTTGAGGAAGCCGATGTTGTTTTCCTTTTGAAAGGTGTGCATTACCCCCTCATCAGTCACCTTTTCCTTCTCGAGTTTGGCGAGTTCGTCCATGATGGACACCGCCGCCTGGTCGCGCGAATCGGAGCGCATCTGCTTTTTCTTGGCCATGTATTCATCCATGCAAGCGTCCACGTAGGCTTGCGCGTAGGCGGGTGACTTGCCATAGACGCTGAGGACGAAAATGGCGGCCTTCGGCAACTGGCCCACGGTGACTTTGACCATCTCCTCGGGCAGATCAGGGTGCAGGGCATGCAAGCGTGTCTTGGCACCATTGAGGACTTCCTGGCTCTGCATGAGTTCGATCTGCGTGCCGAAGAAATTCACGAGTTCCTCGCCAAATCCCGTCGAACTTTCGCCGCCGATCCGGAACTGGCCGGACACCATGAGGCGCCCGCTCGAGAGCCACGCCGGGGGCTGCTGCATCGCCGTCCACGCCCCGATGCACAGGCCGAGGCTGAGGAGGAGCAGGATCACCCACCACCGCTTTTTCAGGAGGTAAATATAGCGGATGCTCTGCACACGCGCCCGGTTGATGGCGGATGGCGCGGCGAGAGTCTGTGACTGTGGGAGTGACATGGGCGGGAGCCGATTAGTAATTGATGAGGCGCTCGGGGACGTAGATGAGGTCGCCGGGCTTCAGCTCGGGGTCGCGCTCCAGGTGCCCCTTTTCGAGGATGTCCACGAGATCCACGAGGTAGGTGATGGTGGATTCGTTGGTGGCCTCCTTCTTCCTGCTGAAGATGCTCCCGACCTTCTTCATGATGCTGACTTTTTTCGGCTGCGCGATTTGCAGCGCCTCCGCTGTCGCGACCCGCACACCCTCTTTTTTGCGCACGAGGCGGATGTTTTTCTTGTCAGCAAAGTCACCCACGCCACCCGCTTTGAGGATGGCCTGACTCACGGTGAGCGTGTCGCCGGGCATGAGCTCCATCACGCCGCCACTCTTCACCTGGCCGGTGATGAAGATCTTTCCGCGCGATTTCGTGCTCACGAGATCGAGGCCGATGATGACGGTCGCCGTCTTGAAGTATTCCTTTTCAAAGAGCGGCTTGATCTCGAAGGCGAGCTGCTTGCACGTCTTGTCCAGCGCCTTCACGCGGCCGACGAGCGGGATCTCCATCTCGCCGGAATCGGTGACGAAGAGGCGGATCGGCTCGTGCCGATCCTCGACGATACGGAAGCTCACATGGTCGCCGACGCCCAGCTTAGTGCTGTCATTCAGCACCTCCATTGAGGTGGTGAGGCCCACCGTGCTGTTCCCACGCGACTGGGTGAGCGGGGAGCTGTTGTCCATCGGTGCGGGTGCCTCGGGACGGACGATCGACGGGGGCGCCGCAGCCACGGGACTCGGGAGCACGAGCAGCGCAGCGCAGCAGAGCGCCGCGATAGGCGGCACGATGGGGGAAACGGGAGGGAATTTCATATATGGAATGATAATATGTCAGAAGCGATATCCAAGTGCGAATGTGACGCGGTTTTGCGAGTAGTTCTCCGTCGCACGGACGGCCTGCTTTTTCAAATACTGATACGAGAGCGAGGCGCCCACGCGCGGGCTGACCTGCCAGCCGGTGCTCAACGTTCCGCCAAACCGCCGGAAATTCGACGCCACCCCGCCGCCCAGCGCACTCCCGCTGATGATGCGGACATCCTCGAAAAACAGCGTTGTCGAAAGCGACATCCTCGGGTTGACGGTCCACACTCCGCCATAGCGCACGGTGTTCGCCTGGGTGTGGCCGCTCAGCCCCTCGACGTCGTCGCTGTGCGCGATGTCGAGATGGTCGGAATAGAGGCGGTTCAGCCGGTGGACAAATGAAAGATTCCCATAGAGGCCCGTCGGGTCGCCAGTCGCCGGCTGCGCCGCAGTGGTGCTGCTCAGCGAGACCGAGCCCGGCGCGTTTGCACCTGAATAGTAGCCCTTGAACCCGCCGGAAAGGAACAGGTGCGTGTACTTCGTGAGCTGCATCTCGACATACGGGCCCACCGTGATGCTCGTGAAATTCGATTCGGGCTGCTTCGGATAATCCGAATAGGCCACCGTGCCCTCGAGCCCGGCGATCACCGAGGAAGTCACCTTCGTCGCAATCGAGGCGGAGAACTGATCCGTGGAATGATCCAGCCGGCTGAGCGTCGCCGCCGAGCTGCCGGAACTCGAATTTGCCCCCCCCAGCGTGAGAAAAGTATAGTGGTCATAACCGGCGTTCCAGATCACATCATTCGTGTCCCACAGCACAGAAACGCCCAGCGTGTTCGTGAACCGCTCGACCTGCGCGATGCCGCTAAGTGTGCCCTGACTGGTGGACTCCTGCTGGAGCGAGAACCGTTCGTGGAAATTGATTTTCACATCCCCGGCATACACATTGAAATTCAGCGCGGAGTCCGGCGCGATCGTCGTCTGCTGCCGGTTCAGGGTCGGGCTGTTAATGTAGTAAGAGTACCCGAGTCCCGCGCGGAATTGCAGCGTGTTCAGCTTCGTCACCGCCCACAACGCATTTACGCTGACCTCCGGGGAAATAATAAGGTCCGCCTTTTTCTGACGAGTCAGATCCACATTGTCCACAAACTCGACGGCCATGCGTGCCTCCACCCGCAGCAGAACCTCGCCGACCTTGAAAGTCGCGCCCGAGGCCGAAGGCGGCGTGTTTTTCTCCACGATCCGCGCTGAGGAAGGTCGCGGAACTTCCTGCGCATTCGCCTTCACCGGGAAGCACGCCACGAGGAGTGCGGCGACGGCGAGCCGGCCGCTGAAAATAATATCAGCGGCGCGGCAGCGGGGCACGTCCGCAGTCGTTGGAAGGGTCGTCCTTTGGTTCATCGGGGCGTTGAACCGGCCACCCTTGCACGCCAGCGGAGCAGAAGGAAAAACAAATTTGTGGCTTTCACGTCACGGGGGATAAAGCGCGACGGCGACTGGATGCGGAGGAAAAGCCAGCCGGGGAAGAACCGGTCCGGTTCCGGTGGGAAAATCGCACGCCGAGAATCCGGCGGTGGTGTTGATCGTCGTCACCTTCCATCCGCCGCAGGGCCGGCAATCCGCGCGTGACCCGGATGGGTGATGTTGGATGTTGAAAGCCGTGCCCCTCTCCCCGCACACTGCACGTCCCGTGAACACCCGCCCTCGCACGTCCGCCTTCACCCTGATCGAGTTGCTCGTTGTCATCGCGATCATCGGGATCCTCGCGGGGATCACCCTCCGGGTTCTGGGGCGCAACCGCGAACTGGCCAACCGCGCCGTGTGCCTCTCAAACATGCGTCAGGTCCATTCCCTCACCTCGCGCTTCGCCGCCGACAACGACGGCGCGCTCCCCATCGGCTACCGGCTCGGGCAAAAGCAATTCAACACCACCATGTATGCCAGCGGCGAATACGTCCTCCTCGGCAAGCTCCTCGCAGGAGGCAACCCGCCGGACGCGCGCATCTTTTTCTGCCCGTCCGAGCACGACACCACGCAGGCCTACAACACCAAGGACAACCCGTGGCCAGTGCAGGCCGGCAAAAATCTCCAGGGCGGCTACGGCACAAATCCCCTCGTGGACTGGGCCGGCGCCACATTTCCCGACAGCCCGGTCCGTATCACCACCATCGGACGCATCCCGCTTATCGCCGACGGCGTCGGCACGCCCAAGCGCGTGGACTCGCGGCATAAGGACGGCGTGAATGTCGTCTTCAGCGACGGCAGCGGCGCATGGGTGCCGCGGGAAAAATTCGACGCCGACCTCGCAGGCTGCATCGCGCCCACCCCGAGCAACAACCCCGCGCAGGATCGCATCTGGCAAATCCTCGGCGGTCAGGATCCCGATCAGCCACAGCCCTGATCCGCATGGTTCGCTTGCCGTTTTCATTTTATTCTTAATCCTATTCTTACTCTGCAAACGGAGCGCGCGGCGATTTCGCCCCGCGACTGGGATGAAGAATATGAATAAGACGACCACTCTCAGCACACACCTTATGAAACACCGCATCGTCCTCCTCGCCGCCGCACTCCTCGCCGCCGCACTCCTCACCGCCGCACACGCCGCGCCCGTCAGCCTCTTCGACGGCCAGACGCTCGACGGCTGGAGCGGCGACACCGCAAAAACCTGGCGCATTGAGGACGGCTGCATCACCGGCGGATCGCTCGCG
>JANXZI010000490.1 GCA_025355595.1 Spartobacteria bacterium | reverse complement strand
CATCCTGCGTCGCACACCTGGGCGTCTGCTGGTGAACGAATCTCTCTCGACGTCCGGGTGTGTTCCGCGAGACGCGGAACACAGCAGGCGGGACGCCCGCGCTACCGAGGCACGCCGGTTCCCATTCGAACGCATCCACTCGATCGATGGCGGTGCCATCAATCGCGCAGCGCTGCCGCCACCGCGCGAATGCAGCGTCGCTCCAGAATGAACGACGGATGCAGCGCCGCCCACATCCGGACGTTGCGCGCCTGTGGCATTTCCGAGCTGCGCGCGGGGACGATGATCGTGTCGAGCGGCGTGTAGAAGCTCGTGAATGGAACCGCGCGCAGCACATCCGCATCGCTCGCGATATCGCGGAGAAATTCACTGCCAGGCCGCATCTGCACCCAGCCGGGAAGTCCGCCGAGCCTTGCCGTATGTGTGCCGCAATGCGGTGCCGCCATCGTCACGAAACGCCCGATTTTTCCGATGCCGCCGAGCCGCTGGAGAAAGAAGCGCGTGATCAGCCCGCCCATGCTGAAGCCGACCAGATCGAAACGCCGTTCGCCGACTTTTTCTGCGATAAAACCGGAGAGCTGCTGTGCGAGGTCTTCGAGGCGTGAGTGGCCGCCATTCGGCGTCAGCGTGGGCTGGAAGACTTCGCGGCCCTGCGAGCGCAGATGCCGCGCGAGCCGCTCCATGTCGTTGCCGCTCGAGAAAATTCCATGCACGAGCACGACCGGCGGCAGGGCGGGATCGGGCGCGACCGCAGGCGCGTCGAGCCGCGCGAGCATCTTCGCGATGAAGGCGACCAGCTTCATGGTTCAGGTGTGATCGTTCCGCCGATAATGCCGCACCTCGAAGTCCGCGGTCTTCAGCGCGATATCGGCGAAATCAAACTGATGCTCGAACTCGGGAAAGAACGCGTCGCCTTCGACGATGCGCGGCACGACGGTGAGATACAGGTCCGTGCAAAGCGGCAGCAGACGCTCGTAAATCTGTGCGCCGCCGATGACAAACACCTCGCGCTGCGGCCGGTGCTTTTTCAGCGCCGCGAGGAAGCGCTCCACGCTGCGCACCAGCCACATTTCGCGCTGTGCGATCTTTTCAAACCCAAGCTGCGCCGGCCCGCGCCGCAGCCGTGCGGTCCAGTGGCCGATGACGGGTTTCACGCCGCACAGCGCTTGGAATGCCGGGTCGCGCGCGAGCATTTGCGGCCTGCGCGTGAGGACGACATTCGTGCGATTTGGCAGCGGCTTCGGCAGGCTGAGAAAGGTCTTCCGCCCCATGAGCACGATGCCGCCGATGGTGAGCTGCTTGAACCACTTGAAGTCCTCCGGCAGGTGCCACGGGATTTTCCCGTCCACGCCGATCACGCGGTTCAGCGACATGGCGGCGATGGCCTTCACTGCGGAGTTGAGAGTTGAAAATTGAGAGTTGAGAGAAGGGCACGCACTTCGTGCGGAGCAAAGCGGGCCGCCTCTCAACACTCAACTTTCAACTCTGAACTAAACGGCGATCGGCGCCTTGATCGCCGCGTGCGGATCGTAGCCGTCGATCGTGAAGTCCTCGAACTTGAACGCGAAGATGTCCTTCACTTCGGGATTCAATTTCAGCACCGGCAGCGCGCGCGGCTCGCGGGAGAGCTGGAGCTTCGCCTGCTCGACGTGATTCGAGTACAGGTGCAGGTCGCCGAAGGTGTGGACGAACTCCTTCGCGCGAAGGCCGCACACTTGCGCGACCATGTGGGTGAGCAGCGCGTAGCTCGCGATGTTGAAGGGCACGCCGAGGAAAATGTCCGCGCTGCGCTGGTAAAGCTGGCAGCTCAGTTCGCCCTCGCTCACGTAAAACTGAAACAGCGAATGGCACGGCGGCAGCGCCATGCCCTCGATCTCCGCGGGGTTCCACGCGCTCACGATGAGCCGGCGGCTGTCGGGATTTTTTTTGATCTGCTCGATCACGTTCGCAATCTGATCCACATGCGTTCCATCCGCGCCGCGCCAGTCGCGCCACTGCGCACCGTACACGCGGCCGAGGTTGCCCTCGGCATCGGCCCACTCGTCCCAGATCGTCACGCCGTTTTCGCGCAGGTAGCGCGTGTTCGTCTCGCCTTTCAAAAACCACAGCAGCTCGTGAATGATGCTGCGCGTGTGGACCTTCTTCGTCGTGAGCAGCGGGAAGCCCGCGGCGAGATCGAAGCGCACCTGCGCGCCAAACAGGCTGAACGTGCCCGTGCCTGTGCGGTCCGCCTTGAAGCGTCCGTGTTCCTGCACCTGGCGGAGCAGATCGAGATACTGTCGCATCGTGTCTGCTACTTTTTCACGAGCGACTCGAGGTAGTCGAGCAGGCTTGCGAATTCGCGCACGGTGAGATTGTTCACCATTCCGGGCGGCATGATGGAGGTCGGCAGCGTTTCGCGCTTCGCGATGTCCTTCACGTCGTAGGTGGATTCCTGCGCGGCGACGTTTCGCATCGTGATCTTGTCCGCCCCCTCGCGCGTGACGAAGCCGACGTTCACTGTGCCGTCCTTGAGCGTGAAGACATTCGTGGCAAAGCCCTGCGCGATCGTCTTGCCCGGATCGAGGATGTTTTCGGCAAGGTCGGGTCGCTTGTAGGTCTGCGCGATATTGCCGAGATACGGGCCCTTCTGTGGCTGATCCTGCGAGGTCGTGTGGCACGCGACGCAGGTGTTCCGCGTGAAGATCTGTTCGCCGAGCGCGATGTCACCCTTCGTCTTCACGACCTGCGCGATGACATCCTTCACCTGCATCGTGGCGATGAGCGGGCCGGTGTCCTTCGCCTTTTTCTCCAGCTTCATTTTCGAGGCCACGCTCTTCGCCTCGGACGCGACGGCTTTGTCCGGATCATCGAGTGACGCGAGGATTTTGTCGGCATACGCGTGGTGTTTGATTTCGCCTGCTGCTTTCAAAATTTGCACGCGGCGCTTTGCATTCTGCCAGCCGGTGTCGAGCGCCTTGGTGGAAAGTTCGCGCGCCTCGGGTGCGCCGGTCTTGCGCACGCTGAGCGTGAGCAATGCGGCGTCGGCCCAGAGCGCCAGCCCGCCGTCATTCTTCGCGGCGAGGTCTTCGAGCATCTGGTGATGGTTCTCCAGCTTCGGTGCACCGAGGAATGCGGCAGTGGCCTTGTCCGTCGCGCTGCGTGCGGAGGAAAGGAGCGCGCCGGTGTCCTTCTTCTGCTTCTTCGCGATGACGGGATCGGCGATGTCGTTCGTCGCGGCGTTGGCCTTGGCGTGGGCGGCGACGGCTTCGTTGAGTTTCACGAGTCCGGCGAGCGATGCGCGGATGCCGTCGGCGCTGTCCACTTTTGCCAGCGCGATGATGGCGGCGGACACGGTCGCGGGTGTCCTCGCGTCGTCGGACTTGGACTGCGCGGCTTTCACGAGCAGCGGCACGGCATCGCTCGGGATGCTGTCCGTGGTGGCGAGTTGCATGACGGCGTCGGGGATGAGTCCGGCGTCGGTCTTCGCGAGTGAAAGGATGCGCTGGAGCGCGTCGTCGAACTTGATGCGGTTGCGGGTCAGTTCGCTGACGAGGAATGCGGCCTCCTCGGACTGCACGGTGGCGAGCACGGCCTTCAGGGCGGCGGCGATTTTGTCCGTCTCGCTCCACGGGTCGGGCTGATAGTAAGGCCCGCGGTAATCCGGGCGCGTGCCCCAACTGTTGCCCGTCCATTTCCCATCGGTGAAATGCAGACGGCACAGTGCGCTAATCAGGCCCTTGCGAAGCTCGATACCCTTCGTCGCGACGAGGCGCTTCAGCAGTCCGTCCACGACTTGCGGCGTGTGCATCAAGCGCAGCGCACGCAGCGCGCTGTCCCGGGTTTTCGACGGCGCCTTCGGATCGTCCACGATGGCGAATGCAGGCTCCGGTGTGTCGAGCATCGCGAGCACGCGCTGCGCGGTATGCGCGATCACATCGTCGCCGTCGCCGAGCATCGCGGCGATTTCCGGCGCGAGCGCAGTGATGCGCTGGCGCGTCGCGCCGATGACGGCGTTCAGCCGCACCTGCGCGTCGTTGCTCTTGAATCCCGCGCTGAAGATCGCGGCGGGCACGAGCGACTTCGCCGGTGATTTTGCAGCGAGGCCGGAATCGCCGAGCGCGAGCAGCACGTAGGCTTGGAGCGTTGCGTCACCCGCGAGCACGGCGACGGCGTTGATGTTTGCCGCGTCGGGTGCGCTCACATTTCGCTGCGTGACGCCGTAGAGTGCGGCGACGCGCGTGGCGAGCGGCTGGGACTTGGCGGTTGCGAGCGCGAGCAGCAGTGCGCGTGTCGCGGGCTTGTCTTCGCGAGAGAGGATCGTGCGCTGGGCTTCGAGGCGCGTGCGGTGGCTCGGGGATTCGAGCAGTTTCACGAGCGCGGCGTCGTCGAGCTTGTCAAAGTCCGGCAGCGCGGGTGCTTTGAAATCCTTCGGCGTCACGCGCACGATGTAGCCGACATCGGCACCGACCCAATTGAAGGTCGCGCCTTTCCAACTCGCCTGAAACACATGGCTCAGCGCGTCCACATCCGCATCCGTCGGGCGCGTCATCTTGATGAACGGCTCGGGCTGCGCCGTCTCGATGTAGGTCGCGCCCTTTTGTTTCACCGTGTGATGCCACAGCGCACCGGTGCCCCAGTCGGCGGTGAGCGGCGCGTTGTTCCATTTTCCAAAGCCCGGCTCGTCGAGAAAAGTCGCGCCGCAACCGGAGCCGCCGCCGTAGTCGTTCAGCGGCGCGATCTGCTCGTCAGCGAAATTTTTGTAGAACACCGGATAGCCGTGATTTTCCAGCCCGGTGAAATGGTGGAAGCGCACGTCCCAGCCGTCACCGTCATTTGTGTTGTCGCGTGCAAACATATTCATGAGCGGGCCGACTGCGACCTCGAGAATGTTGCGCGTGCCGTGGCTCACGAGTTCGAGCCCCGAGCCGTCGGGACGGAAACGGATCACGCCGCCGCCGCGGTGCTGGAGATGTTTTCCGTCCGTGCCGACCGCGTCCATGAAACCGAAGTCACCGCCCGCGATGTAGAGCCAGCCATCAATGCCGAGCGCGAGTCCGTTGGTCGTGTGATCCGCAGGGCGATCCGCAAAGCCGAAGGCGATGCCCTTGATCAGCGTCTTCTCCTCGGTCGCGATGCCGGTGTGATTTTTGTCGATGTAAACGCTGATGTCCGGCGGATGGATGAGGTAGAGCCGGTCGCGATCCCACACGAGCCCGCGCGGCGAATCCACGTCCTTCACGAATTCCTTCGCCTCGTCTGCGCGCCCGTCGCCGTCCGTGTCGCGCAGGCGCACGATGCGTCCGCGATGCGGCTGGCGTCCGAGCGAACCGTTGCCATCGCTGGAGACGTAGAGCGTGCCATCCGGCGCGGCGGAGATGAACACCGGATAGTTCGCCGCCTTCGGGTTTGCAAAGAGCGAAACGTCGAATCCTTCGGGCACCTTCGTATCCTTCAAAATTTCCGCCTCCTGCGCGGGCGTGAGCTTCACGATCGTCGGCGCGATGTTGCCCTCTTTCGCGAGAGGATCGTTCGGATTGGCCTCGGCCTTTTTCTTCCCCTGCGCACCGGCATGAGAGGGCAGGAGCAAGAGCGAGGCGGCGAGGGTGAGGACGGGAGTATATTTGCGGAGCATGATGGAAAAAGTGCGGGCTGCGAGGATGAGGCAAAGCCGCGAAGTTGCCAAGCCTTTGAGCCGCTCTCGGGGGACGAACCACAAAGGTTCACAAAGGATGAACGGAGGAATCACAGAGGATGCTGACGGATCAGCGAGATGTGAATTTGGAAACCAAAATTCCAGGAACCAGATGCTGCGTCTCTGTCTCTCCAAAATCCCCATTCCGAACCCCGTCCACCGAGTCTTGCCCACAAATCCAAGAACCTCCGCGCCCCTCTGTGAATCCTCTGCGCCGTAACGCTTGTCGCCGTTGCGTTGCTGGTAATCGAATGAACCTCCGCGCCCCTCTGTGAATCCTCTGCGCCCCTCTGTGGTTAAATGGGCGCCCCCTTGCCGCTTGCCGCCTCTCCCGCGCACCGGCAGTTTCCGCGTCCTTCATGCCCGCACTCACGCCCACCCAATGGCTCCTCTGCATCCTCGCGGGCCTCGGCGTCGGCGTGGCAAAGAGCGGCTTTGCGGGCGTCTCGCTCGTGCATGTGCTCGTGATGGCGAGCATCTTTGGCGACAAGGCCTCCACGGGCGTCGTGCTCCCGATGCTCATCGTCGGCGACATCTGCGCGGTCATCGCATTCAAGAGGCACGCCGTCTGGAAACACGTCTTCCGCACTTTGCCCATCGCCTGCATCGGCGTCGTCGTCGGCGTGTGGCTCATGACGCGCATCCCGGCCACCGCGTACAAGCCGATCATCGGCTGGACCGTCCTCACGCTCGTGCTCGTGCAAGTCTGGCGCATGTGGAAGCCCGCGATGTTTGACAGGGTGCCGCACTCGCTGCCATTCGCCGCGACGATGGGCCTGCTCGCCGGCATCACCACGATGATGGCAAACGCCGCCGGCCCCGTCATGGGCCTCTACTTCCTCGCCGTCGGCCTGCCGAAATTCCAACTCACCGGCACCAGCGCGTGGTTCTTCCTCATCATCAATCTCTACAAGGTCCCGTTCAGCCTCGGCCTCGGCCTCATCGGAAAAGACACGCTCCTCTTCAATCTCGCACTCGCCCCAGTCATCCTCGCCGGACTCTTCCTGGGCCGATGGCTGCTCCACCACGTCCCGCAGAAACTCTTCGACGGCCTCATCCTCGCCTTCGCCGCCGTGGCTGCGCTGATGCGGATTGGGGTGTTTGGATAACAGCATGTGCCTCGCGCGCGCACCCGTACGCATGCACGCGCGAGGGCGCGCAGAACTGCGCGGGCGCGGGCGCGCACGTAGCCGTGCGCTCGCGCGTGCGCGCGAGGAGCCATTGCCCGAAATGGCGATGGCTTGGTGGCGAAAGGTTCGCCCTCCGTCATTTCCACCCTTGTCTCCCGGAGGGAAAAACGGCACACGTCCCGCCGAGCGGTAACGACCTCAGCCATGGCAGACTCCTTCCCCTACGACGTTTTCCTCAGCCACAACCATGCGGACAAGCCGCGGGTGCGGCGGCTGGCGGAGCGGCTGAAGGCGGCGGGGGTGCCAATGGAAGCCGGACTCCGGCGGTGGTTGGATGAGCGGGTCATCCAGGCGGGGGGCATCATCGCGCTGAAAGTGGAAGAGGGGCTGGAACAGTCGCGGGTGCTGCTGCGGTGCATCTCGCCGGCGGCGGTGGCCTCGGGCTGGGTGGCGCTGGAGCGGAGCACCGCCGTCCACCGCGACCCGGCCAATGCGAGCCGCCGGTTCATCCCCCTCCTGCTGGGCGACTGTGCTCTCCCGGAGACGCTCCGGCGCGACAAGGTTGCGCCCTTCCGCGAGGAATCTGAAGAGGTGTTGGCGGAAGTGCCGGCCACCCTGCGCGACACGCTGCTTCCGAAGCTGCTGAGCGGGGAGTTGAGCGTTGCGCAATCACCCTCGGAACGGCATCAAATCGAAACTCATCCAGCATGACACTCGCGGAGTTCCAAAATATTACTCCCATTGCCAATATCGCTTCGATTCTGAAGCATGGGATTCTCTCGCACGTCCAAGCGTCGAAACTGCCGCATTCGTCGGTCGCGCTTCAGGATGTGCAGGACAAACGTGACGTGAAGAGGATTCCTGGAGGGCTGGCGCTGCACGAATACGCAAACGTGTATTTTCACGCGCGCAATCCGATGATGTCGCGGAGGAGGACCGAGGCGAACCAGCTATGCGTCCTGCGAGTTTCGACGGAGATTCTGAAAATTCCCGGAGCGGTGATCACTGATCAAAACGCGGTCAGTCAGTATGTGCGGTTTTCGGCTCCTGACCGTCTGCACTTCATGAACCTCGACTACGTTTTCGCCCGCAACTGGAAGTATCCAGACGATCAGATCCAGGAATGGCGCCACAGCAGTGCGAAGTGCGCCGAGGCGCTGATTCCCCGGGCGATTCCGCCGCAATACCTGCTCGGCGCCTACGTTTTGAACGCATCGAGCCAAAGTCAGGTCCACGCCCATGGCTTCCAACTTCCCATTAACCTTGATCCAGACATATTCTTCCACTGAGCCATGACACCCAGCACCGTTTGGGCGCCGCGTATCCTGAGCGTGTTGCGGATCGTGCTCGGCCTGGTGCTGCTGCAATACGGACTGGCCAAGCTGTTCGGCTGGCCGGCCGTCAAGATGTTCGAAGACCTGCCATGGCTTTCATTGTACGGCGTCGCCGGCATGTTCGAACTGGTCGGCGGCACGCTGCTCACGTTGGGCCTGTTCACGCGACAGGTTGCTTTCATCTTGTCCGGCGAAATGGCGGCGGCCTATTTCATCGACCATTTTCCGCACAGTCTGCTTCCGATAAAAAGTGAAGGCGACCTCGCCGTCAGCCTGTGTTTTGCGTTCTTGTATATTTCCTTCGCCGGCGGCGGGCCGTGGAGTCTCGATGCCGTCATGCGCAAGGAGAGTTGAGGGCGTCGCCGATGATGGCGAGCCGGCCGGGTGCGAACGCGCGACCGATCGCAGCCGTCAGACAATGGCTCGGGCTCAGAACTCCTTGCCGATGATTCGATCGATCGAATAGCGGCCGCCACCCTTGAAAAAAGATGGCAATGCACAACAGCGCCCAAAGCAGCGCGAATTCATATCCGCGCACCGTCCAGAAATATCCGAACTGCCATTGGAACAGGGCGACGATCACCAGCATCTCGATTCCGATCACCGCGGCCGCGATCCGGGTGAACAGCCCGATCGCCAGGCAGGCCGCCGCCGCGGATTCTGCAAAGTAGGTCAGATAGGCCAGCGCTTCCGCAAACGGCAGCCCTTTCGCCGCGATGTTTGGCGCAAATTTTGCGATCGGCGTGTTGAGTATTTTCTGTACGCCATGCGGCACCAGAATGGCGCCGGTTGCAAAACGCATGAGCGGATAGGAATAGGGCGCGACGCGCTGGTAGAAGCCGGCAAGCCCCGGAAAAATCAGTTTCGGCTCGTCACGCGTGACCATTGCATCGCTTCCCTTCTATCGCCCGGACATTTCGGGGCCCTTAGTTGAGGACCCCGTTAGCGCGCGCTTATTCCGCGGAACAAAGACGGCATGCCGCAGGGCGCCGCTGGGTTGCATGAGCTGCGCGTATCTCATCTCCGAACCAATCGCGGCCAGGATTGTTGTTGATTGGGGCTTCTTGGCGGAGTGACACCATGAGCCCGGATCATCTTGGCGCGACCAGACAGCGTCAATCCGGACATACTCAATTCACCGGCGCTGCGGAATGACGCCTGCCTCAGCCCGGAACCTTCAGTTCCAGCGGCACGGCGGCCTCATATTTGGAATTATGCAGCACCAGCGAGGTTCTGACATTGCGCACATGCGGCGCCGCGGTCAGGTGCGTCACAAAATCCTGAAACGTCGCCATGTCGGGTGCGACGCATTTGAGAATGAAGTCGACCTCGCCCGACAGCATCCAGCATTCGCGCACCAGAGGCTCGGCGCGCACGAAC
>JANXZI010000051.1 GCA_025355595.1 Spartobacteria bacterium | reverse complement strand
CCTGCACGGGTTCAATGACCTTCGTGTGTTTGACCGGCTTGGGGCCGGCGTAGGCGGTGGAGCCTGCGAGGCACGCTGCGGTGAGCGCTGCGAACGTGGTGATGTTACGTGTGTTCATGTGTTTTAGTGGTGGTGTGTTTGTGGTTATCTACTGAATTGCCTTTCGGCACAGTCCGGTTTTTAGCCTTCTTCCGGATCGAGGCAAGAATTATTTTTCGGATTGTGAATAGGTGTGAATAACTTTCCCGTTCCTCCGTTTGGGCGAGTCGCGCCTAGTGAATAAGTGCCCGACTCGGGCTCGCGTTTCAAAAAAATGCGGCTCCCCGATCACTGACTTCAGCGATATGAAGGATAATCTTCCCCGCGTGCCCGGGCGCCATGACTGCGCGGTGCGCCTCCGCCGCCTCGGCGAGCGGGAATGACCGCCCGATGATCGGGCGCAGGCTGCCATCCGCGAGGTGCCGGGCGATGGCCGCATGGCATTCGGCGAGTTCGAGCGCCGGGGTATTCCCGAGCATGACACCGCGTACGTCGGCATCGCGGAGCATCAGTTCCCGCGGGTTCACCTCGATGCTTCCGCGGCTGCCGACCACCACGACGCGGCCTCCGCGCCCGAGCAGGGTGAGGTCGCGGGCGAGGTTCACATTGGCCAGCATCTCGAGGATCACATCCGCGCCCTTCCCATCCGTCGCCGCGCGGATCGCATCCTCGTAGCCGGGGACGCTGTGGTCGAAAATCACATCGGCACCGAGCCTCGCGAGCATCTCCCGCCCGGCCGCACTTCCGCCGGTCGCCAGCACGCGCAAGCCCGCCGCCTTGGCAAACTGCACCGCCGCCCCGCCCACGCCACCGGTCGCGCCATGTACCAGTACCGTCTCGACCGCCTTCGCCGCGCCCCGCTGCATGAGCGCCCGCCAGGCGGTGGAGCAGGGGATGGCCAGCGCCGCACCCTGTGCAAAAGTCACATGTTCCGGCAATGCGAACACGCTTCCTGCATCGCAGACCGCCCTCTCCGCATAAGTCCCGCTCAGGCTCCCGGCCACCCACACGCGATGCCCCGGCTGGAGCCGCGGCTTCACGCCAGCGCCCGCGTTTTCCACCACGCCCGCACCATCCGAACCCGGTGTCCACGGCAGCGCCGGCAGTTTCGCATACGCGCCGGATCTAATATACGTCTCCACCGGATTCACCCCCGCGGCCATCAGGCGCACGATGACTTGCCCCGGTCCCGCCTGAGGCACAGGCACATCGCAGAGTTCGAGGACTTCCGGCCCGCCAAAGGCCCGCACGCAGATCGCTTTCATTCGGGAGTTGAGGATGAAGGTTGAGAGTTGAGAGGGGACGGAAAGTTGAGAGGAAAAAACAGCGTCGGCTCGGTTGCGCCCTGCCGCTGCCTCTCACACTCCCTCGTCGTGCGGAGTGCGAGTGAGCGGCAGCGGCGGCGGCAGAAGCGGCGCACGCAACCTTTTGACAGACCGCCCCCGCTCGTCCATCCCTTTGCGAAATGAGCGACCATTGCTGCCAGCACCACGCGCCCGAGGATTCCGCCTCGCAACGCTCAACCCTCAGCTCTCAACCTTCTTTCGGCGTCGAAAACCCGCGTGGCCTCGACGCCCTCGCCTTCGACGGCGAGACTGGCGAAGCCGTCCTCATCATGGTCGAGCCGCGCCCGTGGGACGGCTCCGAGCAGCGCATCTTCCAGCTCCAGGAAAAAGTGAACTCCTACCTCAGCTTCGCGCTCGACGGCGAGATGACCGAAGCCTTTCCGCACCTCGCCGGCAAGCCCGTCCGCCTCCAGCTCGACTGCGCCCTCCCGCCGGACTCGATGACCGAGCACTTCATCACCGCCGTCCGCGAACACATCGCGCTGCAGGACATGAAGTTCGCCGTCCGAGTCGTCGGCGAACCTGCCCCCGCCGGCGAACTCGCCGGTGAAATTTCCGGCGGCTGCGGCACCGGCTGCGGGTGCCACCCGTAGTCACCCGGCGGAAATCAAACGGTCCCGCGCGAGAAATGCGGCGCGGTCTTGGAGCGGGGAGTTCATGGCCTCGGTCGTGCCCATCGTTCAGATAAAGTCCGCTTGTCGGTGAAAAGGAACTCCCACCACTCGGATCCAGTCAGATTCTTGTTGCGGGGGAACACGGCCAATTCAAATGGCTTTCCTGCTTCCAACGCTTTCGCCAGCCGAGAAATCTCGCGAGAAATCTTGCCGCTCTTGAGGTCGGAACCGTAGCCACCGCGTCGCAGATGCAGTTTGTAGGCAAGCCATGCGGCTGGCGTGGCGAACCGCTTGGGAATGCGAAAGTGACAAGTCGAGCAAAGCGCAAAAGTGAACGGAGGCTCTGAGTGGTAAGCCTCAGAATAGTCTTCGGAATGTGGAGCAACTCGAATCAGGATCACCGCACAACGTGGCAAGGCGGTTTCGAACACGGATGTTCTGATCTGCGCGGATACTTCCGATGCGAAGCGGCTAATTTCCTTTCCCGCTCCTGCGGTGTGTAGCCGTTGTAGTGGTTCATAATCAGATGCCACCTACCTCGCATTCGCCGTCGTCGCGCTCACCGTCACCGGCACGAATTCCTTCACGACCTTCGCGTCCTTGGGATTGATGAGACGTACCTTGCCGTCCTCGCCAGCAGCGGCGGCGAGCGTGCCGTCGGGCTTGTAGCTCACGGCGTAGATGCCGGCGTCGAACTTCGCACTCGCGAGCAGCTTCACATTGCCCGTGTAGTGCGCTTCGAGCGTCTTCTTGTCTGCCTCGGTGCGCGCGGCCTTGCCCTCGATGGCCACAATGTCCGCGGGCATCGTGGTGTCGAAATCGTAGTTGTAGAAATTCACTTCGCCCTTGCCATCGAGGGAACTGCCCGCGGCGAACGAGTTCCCATCCGGCGCGAA
Organism: Spartobacteria bacterium; assembly: GCA_025355595.1. Classification (GTDB taxonomy): domain Bacteria; phylum Verrucomicrobiota; class Verrucomicrobiia; order Chthoniobacterales; family Chthoniobacteraceae; genus SXWH01. The sequence goes on along the minus strand of JANXZI010000051.1, from coordinate 599 downwards.
TGCGACCGAGTAGATGCGACCTTCCATCGCCGGCCAGCGGCGGATGAGCAGCGCGTTGTCGCCGATGCGACGCTGCACCTTGCGCTCGATACGATACGCCTGCGGCACGCCGTCCGCGCCGCCGACGAGAAATTCATCGCGCTTCGTGTGCCGCGCGCCCGCCTGCAATCCGCCGCGCAGCGCGCCGGGCGTGATGCTGCTGAGATTGTCAATGAACCGCTGCGTGGCGACCTCGGTGAGCTTCGCCGTCATGTCGCGGCCCACGCTCACGAGCTTGTCGCCTTTCTGCGTGAAGACGGTGCCGAGCACCCAGTCGTCGTGCGACGCCTGCTGGAGCACCTGCTTGCCGGTCTCGGCCTCGATGGCGCGCACCGCCTTGTCCGCGCAGCCGAACGCGACGAGCTTCCCGTCCGGCGACCAGCTCACGCCATACACGGTGTCGAATCCCTGCGGCGCGCTCACGAGCAGCTTCCGCTTTTCCACGTCCCAAATCTGAATCTCGCCCATCTGCGCCGGACGCCCGCCCGCGACCGCGAGCTTCTTCCCATCCGGCGAAAAGCGGAGCGACTGCACGCGTTCCGAGAGCCCCACGAGACGCG
>JANXZI010000477.1 GCA_025355595.1 Spartobacteria bacterium | reverse complement strand
GTGATCGTGATCGTCGGCGCGTTCTGGTCGAGGTTCGCCAAGCTCAATGCCACCGTCGGTGCGGGCGGGACGGCGGCTGCGGGAACGTTATAAAGGAAGGCACCGCGCCCAAGGGTGCCGATGGCGAGCACCTTGTCCGCGGCGTTATACACCATGTCGTAAACAACCGCGTTCGGGAGACCGGTGCCCAGCCGGTTCCACATGGTCAGGTTGGTGGTCAGGGCAAAGAAAACACCGCGGTCAGTTGCGGCGGCGAGGCAATCGGTCCCGTTGATGGGGAAAAACTCGAGCTTACGGATGACGCCGAAGCCGTTCAGGTTGCCGGTGATGTCGGTCCAATTTGCCCCGGTATCGTTACTGACCACGATGTTCCGACCGTCCGTGGCAAAGACGCGCTGCCAGTTATTCGAGTCGAGGACAATGGAGCTGACGGTGCCGGCTGTGAATGGTGGTTTCGGCGTGTCTGCCAGAGCTGCGCCGGCCACGGTGCGGACTTTGATCGTATTGCCGGACCCGTAGTAGAGCAGTTCAGCATTCGGCACCCCAGCGCGGACGCCGCCGTACGCAATCGGATTGCCGGAAAAAAGGCCATTGACCGGCGAATTTGGTGTGAGGGCCGTGATGGTGTCGCCGCGATCCAAGGACTCGTATGCGGCACCAGTGACCACGGGGAGCGGGTTGGCGCGGCCGGTCCCACCGATGATCAGCCGGGCTCCGTTCACTTTGTTCACCACGACGGGTGTGATGAATTGCGGGAGAAGGGCCGGACCTCCACCTTGGACTGTGAGCGTAGGAAAGGCGACCGCGCCGATTAGCGCATTGTTCGTTCCATAGGTCGCGCGGGAGAAGCCCCCCAAGTTTTGCGAACTATAGTATCGGATGGATTGTCCGTTTGTGCTGATATCGTCAATCGCGACGTCACCACCGTCGCCGCCGGCGAGCGAGGTCCAATTCAGTGAGCCGGTGGCCGTCTGGATGTTGGTTCCGTTGTCCTGCGCTCCATTCATCAGCACCTTGGCCACGCTATCGTAAGCCACGTTATGGGCTTCAAAACAATTGAGATTGCCGTTCACTGAGGTCCAGATGCCGGCGTTGGTGGCCGGGGTTGAGCGCCGGTAAACTCCGCCGTCGTCGCACTCGATAAGATTGCCGGCGGCGTCAAAAACCGTCTTGCGCGAATCCCCGTGAATCGTGCTGTTGTTGCCGGTATTGCCATCCGTGATCGCGGTGAACTGCGTCCCACGGGGGAGCGATCCATCGCCGCGAAACAGGGCACCGCTAAACGGGGGAGTGCTAATCGAGCTGCCGCCGACGTAAACAAGATTGGCATTGGTCGGGTCGGCCACGATGGAAAAGTGGATGGCCCCCTGTGCGCTATCCTCGCCGGTTACAGGGGGGTAGATTGCTGGAGCGTCCATCTGCGCCCACGTCGGGTTGGCCACCGTGGGGTTTGGCGAGCGCCACATGCTCCCAAGAGTGCCGTTCGCGACGATAATGCCGACGTAGAGCGCTTGGTTGGCCCCATTGTTAAAGGCGCCAATTCTTGGTCTAAGAGTGGTGGCGTCGAACCCCACAATCGTCCCCGTGATATTTGTCCACGTCGCGCCGGTGTCGTCGCTCCGGAAAATGCCGACCGTCCTGACTGCTGCGTAAAAACGCGTGGGAACCTGCGGATCGGCGATGAGATCCGTGATCGAGCCTGATGGAAGGCGATTCGGGGTCCCGTCGGAAATTAGAGTGAACGTCGCGCCCGTATCCGTGCTGCGAAAAAGTCCGCCGCCCCGCCCGCCCCGGTCCACGTCCACGTTGTCGGGGCTATTGTGGGATGCGGCCAAAATGATGGCGCCGCGTGCGGCAACACTTCGGATGTCCTCGTTGGCAAACATGTTCCCGGGGTTCAGTGCCGTCCAATTTGTCCCGCCATCGGTCGTCCTGAGCCACACCGATGCGCAGACCTCCGAACGAAGCGAAGCTGCTCACGCGTGCACTGCCTGCGACCAGAGTCTGTGAGGCGGCATCCGTCACGTCGAACTCCAGCGATCCCATGTTCAGCGAAGCTAGGTTATCCGTCAGCGGAGTCCATGTCGGGCTCGCGGCGGTCGCATTCGCGGTGCGCCAGATACCCCCGCCGACACCTGCTACGTAGAGAATGTTCGCATTGGTCGGATGTGTCGCGACGGCAGCCACACAACCCGAGACGTCGCTGTTTGGGGGCAGACCAAAGTTGCTGTTTCCGAAGGACGGACCTCCCGAAGATATCCAGGGGCCCGCCCCGATTTGGGCGAGAAGCGCGGATGGCAGGACGCACGCCAGACCCACTGCGAGAATTGCGGCAAGCCGCGTGAGATGCAAACTCGGCAGGAACATTGCGACGAAGCGGCGGATCTTTTGCATGGCGGTAGGGATCGGGGTGTTCATGAGCGTGGGAGATTTGAGGATGCTAGTTACCATCTTAAGAAAGTGAGTTACAAAGGAGAGACGGCTCTAGGAAAAGTTCCCAGAGCCGTCTAGCTTCTAACGACTGCCGCGCGGCGACGTCCAGATATTTAAGGCTGCATTTTATTCTTCTCGGCTGTGGTCGGCGGAGCCCCGCGGACCCACCGTTCACCGTAGGATGTAGCGGAAAGGACCCCAGATGTGCGAACTTGATTCAGGAACGAGGAACTAACCAACCCGGTTAACGAATTCCCCATTTACCCGTGCTGCCGGTGTAAAGGAATTGACCCTGGAGGCCGACTCCGTCTGTATAATTAACGGTGTTGGACGTGCCATCGAGGAACCACGTGTAAAATCTGGCCAGCCGCGTTTTGGAAAATGAAGTCTTGAATCCCGTCGCCGTTGAAATCTCCGACGGCTTTCAATCTCCAGTCACCAGGGCCACAGCTGTAGAGGAACTTCGCATTCATGCCTGCATTGAGCCGCATTCCGTTGAAGAAATTCACCACGTTACCGGTCCCGTCGAGGAACCAGACATAGATCTGGCCGGCGGTATTCTGGAAAATGAGATCAGCATGGCCGTCGCCATTGATGTCACCTGATGCGACGACCTTCCAATCCG
>JANXZI010000466.1 GCA_025355595.1 Spartobacteria bacterium | reverse complement strand
CGACTCGGTGTCAATGCCGCGCGCAAACTGCTTGAAGGTCGCTTGCACGAGGTCGAGTCCTTCGCTCTTTTTTCCGGTGAGGATGAAATTGAGAAGCTGGATTTCCGACCATCCGCCGTGGAGCGGCAGGATCATCGGCTGCTGCGAGAGGGTGCTGTTGTCGCTCGCGCGCCCGTCGCCCCACGCCTCGAGGTAGTGCGCCGCGGGGACGTGCCACTTCACGAAATGCCGCGCCGTCTCCACGCCGTGCTCGTTCCGCTCCGTCGAGAAAGTCGTCTCATCCTCGTAAAGTCCGTGGCGAATCACCGTCACGCTGCCGCTGCCGATGAGCTTTGCAAATTTCAGATCGGCGGGCGCATTGAACGCCGGATTGCCGCCGAGGATGAAAAGTGTCTTGACGTTGCCGCCGGAAATTCCCTTCGCGAGATCCGCGATGCTCACGGGAGCCTTCGCCGAAGTCTTGCGGCCCACGACCGTCGTCCCCAGCGCCCCGAGCGCCGCATTGATCGAATGCACGAGCGCCTGCACCGCCGCGGGCTGGCGATAGCCGACGAGCACGAGCGCTGCGCCTTTTTTCGCGATGAGATCCTCCGCCGCCTCCGCGATCCACTTGCCCTGCTCCGCGCTGAATGCGGGCGACTGCGGGAACTTCGCGACGACCGACTTCAGCGCTTCGTCGCCCGTCTTGTTGCCGATGATTTCCGCAAACTGCCGCGCGACATTCGCGACCTTGCCCGCCTGCATGCGCAGCCGGTGATCCGCCATGCCGCCGGTGACCGTGTAGCGGTTCTCGACGACATAGAGCCGGTTCATGTTCTGCTCCGGCGAGCGGCGTTTTGAAAATGCGCGGATGCCTTCGAGCGTGCCTTCGTCGAAGCCGAGGAAATCACAGTCGAGCGCGAGGATCGCGTCGGCCTTTTCGAGATTTGGAATCGCGCGGAATCCGATTCCGAAAGCCGCCTCATTGGCGACGCGCGCCTCTTCGCCGCCGAGCGGCTCGTATTCGGCCCACAGCGCCTTCGGCATTTTCGCGCTGAGTTCGTCGCGCAGACGGCGGAAAGTCGGCGACGTGAAATGCTCGGTGAGAAACGCGACGCCGCTGCCGTCGTTCGCCGTTTTCAGCAGCGCCTCGACCGCCGCGGTGAACTCCTTTTCCTCGGCCACTTTTCCGTCGTGCAGAAAATGCCGCGACCGATCCGGGTCATACATGTCCAGCAGCGAAGCCTGACTGTGGATATCCGTCGCGCCGTTACACGCAGGATGGAAAGGATTGCCCTCGACCTTCGTCGGCCGGCCATCGTGCGTTGCGATCACGAGCGGCTGCGCGCCGCGGCGATGCGGACGCGACGTCGCGTAAAAGACCGGCTTGCCCGGAACGCTCCACTCCACGCCGCGCGAAAACGGCACGAGGTTCTTTTCCTCACGGCGGCACGCGCTGAGCGACAGGCCCGCGAGCGCCGCGCTCGCCGCCATGTACTTCATGAAGCTGCGGCGACTCGTCTCGCTGTTGATTTCAGACGCGCCCTCGGGAAATTCCCGCGCGACCCACGTCTTGAATTCCGGCGTGTCGGCGACCTGGCCGAGGCTGCGCCAGTATTGCGGGCCAGTCTGTGTTTCCAGCGGGTGATTGAGGATTCGTTTGCTCATCGGTGGCATCCAGCGCAGTTGCTGACGGGCGGATTCACTCCGCGCTGGTTTTTGAGTTCATTGCCAAGATCAAGCTGCGCCTGCTGCTTGCTCTCCTTGCCCTTCGGCGTCGCCGTCCAGCCGAGGTCGGTCACCTTGTCCAGCGGACGCAGCCCGCCCTCCGGCGCGCGGTGGCAGTCCAGGCAAAATTTCATCGCATGGGACTCCGCGTGGTAAACCACTTCCATCTGATCCACGCGCCCGTGGCAGCTCACGCACGACACGCCACGGTTGATGTGAACCGAGTGGTTGAAATATACGTAGTCGGGCGCCTTATGGACCTGCACCCACTGCACCGGCTCGCCCGTCTCCCACGCCTTGCGCAGCGGCGCGAGCTTTGGGTTGTCCTTCTGCACCTGCGAATGGCAGCTCATGCACACCTGCACGCTCGGGATATTGGAGTGCGCCGCCGTCTCCACGAAGCTGTGGCAATACCGGCAGTCCATCTGCAACTGCCCCGCATGAATCTTGTGCGAAAACGGAATCGGCTGCGCCGGCTGGTAGCCCACGCGCGTGTATTTCGGAGTCCAATAATACCAGAACGCGCCAAACGCACTCGTCGCCAGCACCGCCAGGACGATGGCGATTTTTAGCGGGACGAAGTTGCTGCTGCGAGGAAAAATCTGCGGCATATCCTCAGGCAGAAATCTGGTGGCAGACGATTTTCAAAGTGGGTCGGCTGGTGATTGTTTTCAGTGGCGGGGGAAGACTTTGGGGGAATCGCAAAACGGATGCAAGGACTTTGTGAAAAATTTCACAAGCACCTTTGGTTCCGCCGTTCGCCCGAAGGACAACCCTTGAAAAAATCGTCTCCCGGCCTCCATGAATTCTTCGTACGAAAAACGGTTGCCCGCACTGGGGCCGAATGCTAAATGTAGTCCCCTATGAACATCACCAAGCTCCTCCTCGCGGGCCTCTTCGCCCTCGTCACCGTCACCGCTCAGGCCGAGACCTGCTGCGAAAAAGCAAAGGCCGCCGGCAAAGACTGCGCACATCCGTGCTGCGTTAAGGCAAAGGCTGCCGGCGAAGTCTGCAAGAAGTGCAATCCTGACAAATAAGGACTCGCTCAGGTAAAATCCCAAAACATGAACAAGCCGGCCTCGTGAGAGGGGCCGGCTTGTTTATTTTCCGACGGACGCTGCCTTGATTCGCGCAATGCAGCGCGCCACGAAAAGCCGAAGAGTTTCGCGGGTCCGCTGGCCTTATAATTGCTGTAACAAGGCACAACTACCCACCTTTATGCTCTGGTTTTGCTCCGGTCACTTTGCCGCCACTTGGCTCGTCTGCCTTACGCTCATCTTCCGCTTTCACGCGGCGGCGGAGAAATCCCTCACCTTCGTCCTCTTCGCGCTCATCCTCTGGCCCGTGCTCCTCGAATTGCTCTCGCTGCGCGGCTATTTCGCGCTCAAGCGCGTGACGCTTGATCGCCTCAAGGCCCGCGTGCATGGCGGCGAACTCAAGAAGGCAGTCGTCTTCGCATTTGGCTTCTGCACGAGCCTCCTCGCCGCTGCCGGGATCGGCACGGCGGCGTGGAGCTTCGGCCTGCTCGACGGATGGTTCGGAAAAATGAGCGACAGCGTGAGCGCACTGCCCACTCTCGCGTGGCTGCCGGTCACCTTCCTCCTTTGGGTCGTGCCTCCGGGGATCGCCGTCGCGATGCTCGCAGGCAAGACCCGTACGAAGATCGCCGCCAGCCCTGCACGGCAGCCAGGAGCCGTCCACGCCTGATTCCATTTTCCCTCGGAAAATACGACAGCCACCGCCGGCAAAACGCCGGCGGTGGCTGTCGCTTTTTACAGGCGGCAGTCCGCTTACAGACCCGATCCCGGCGTCAGCGTCGCGCGCTGCTCGGGGTCTTTGTAAATGATGTCCTTGTAAGTCGCGCCGGCGGGAATCATGGGCAGCACATGCTCGGAATACGGCACCATGACTTCGAGCAGACACGCGGTCTTCTGCGCGAGGAACCACTCCATCGCCGCAGCGAGATCCTTCTTGTGCGACACGCGCTTGCTCGGCACGCCGAAGCCCTCGCAGATTTTTTGGAAGTCCGGATAAATCTTCGTCATGTCCGGCACCTCGCGCTTTGCATCCGAGAATGTGCCGAGGAAAGTGTGGCCGCGGTTCGACTTGAAGAAGCGATCCTCCCACTGCACGACCATTCCCAAGTGCAGGTTATTTAGCACCAGTGCCTTGGCCGCGATGCCCTCCACGCGCGCGCAGGCGAGCTCCTGGATGTTCATCACGAAGGAACCGTCGCCATCA
>JANXZI010000450.1 GCA_025355595.1 Spartobacteria bacterium | reverse complement strand
CAAGATGCTGCCGCTTCCGGCTCATCGCAATCCCTGCATCAAAGGAGAATATGTTGAATGGTGCTCGCGATGTGGTGTCAAATTTGAACCGAGTCCCGGCCGTCATTTCAAGGGATCGAACCATTTCGAGTTTTGCCTTAGATGCGTTTTCTTTTTCTCCATGACCGTTGCGGACACTTGCAATCGCACCAATCAGCAAGTCCACAATTTGAATGAGCGGTTCGGATTTTTCGCCGCTCGAATGTCTCGGTTCCACATTCGAGACAAGCTTCGGTATTTTCAGACGCGTTTGCAGCCGAATGTTCAGTCCGCGCTTCAGGACTGGCAGGTGAAACGGATACCGGTTTCGCTTGTCGTCCAAAAAGATCAATACGTTGCTACCGTCGTCATCCAGAACCAATCGGCTCACGCTCTGAAACAGGACGTGAAAATACGCCTTGTAGAAAGAGCGCTCGGAATCACCTTTTCCGTAAGCCTTCCAATTCGTATTTTGTGTGTCCATTACGTGCGCCCTGAAAGTCAGATTGTTGGCCCTCAGGTGTTCAAAAAACCAAGCGCTTAATTGCTCGTATTTGCCACGGTATTTAGCACTTACCTTTCCCCACTTGATCTCTCCTTCGGGCCTGAATCCCAATGACTTTTTAAGCTCATTGAACTCGCTGACCAATACGGCGTGATTCGTCCTCGGAAGCGTCAACGCACCGATCACGAGGTACTTTTCGTTCACGCTGCTCTCGTCACAAATGAGGGTAAATTTCACTCATATTCACCTTGCGTAGATTCAGCAAAAAGAATCAACTCCGTTTCGTTTTAATGTGCGAAGTGACTAATTACCATAAGCCGCGTAGCGGCGACACAAGACGCTCGGCGTCCTTTGTTGTGACGCCGCTGCGCGGCTTTCCGTATTGTTACCCTGCCCGTGGGTTCCTCGCAGACTCGTCACCCACGGCTACTGTTGTGTTGGCGCTACGCGCCTCCAAGACGTCCGTCCCGCATGGCATCGCGCATGGCATCGCGATCATTTCCCTCGCAAATCCACGACCACAATTACCCCGCTTGAGTTGCGGCAATAGACGAGGCCGTTCGCGAGCACCGGCGCGGTCCAGCATTTCGGGCCGAGCACCTTCGCGCGCGCCGTGGGCTTGAAGCCTGCCGGCGATGCGGGCGCGATGGAAAGTTCGCCGTCGCCGCTGAGTGCGATCAGCTTTCCATCCGCGACGATCACGCCGCCATTACCAAAGCCCGGCTGGCTCCACTGCTCCGCGCCGGTCGCGAATTCGATGCACTTCAGCGCGCCCTTGTCCGTCGTGTCGCCATCCACGCCGTAGAGGTGGCCGTTGAACAGTACCGCGGCGTTGAGCTGTGTGCGGAGCGCCTTCGTTTTCCAGAGCTGCTTCGGTTCGTCGGCGGCGAGTTGCAGGAGCGCGCCGCCTTTGCTGTAGCCCGTGGAAATGAACACGCGATCTCCGCTCACGATTGGATCGGCGGCGTTCACGCCATACTGCGTCACCCAGCGGAAACGCCACGCCTCCTTGCCCGTCTTCGGATCCACCGCGAGATAGTTCGTCCCATTTCCGAAAAAGGCGAACGTCGTTCCGCCGAACTCAATCGGCAGCGGCGTCGAGTAGCCGGCGTCCTTCGGCGCGGATTTCCATACGATCTTGCCCGTTGTCTTTTCCACCGCTGCGCCCGCCTCGCCGACATTCAGCACGAGCAGATTTCCGGCGACGAGCGGTGCGCCCGTGAAGCCCCACATCGGCAGCGGTGCGCCCGTCTCCTGCGCGATATTTTTTTGCCACACGACTTTCCCGCTCTCGCCTTCGAGGCACATCAGATCGCCCCAGCGCCCGAGCCAAAAAACGCGCGCACCGTCGAACGTCGGCGTGCCCGTCGTTCCGCCCTCGAAGAATTTGTCGCCGAGTTCCGCTGGATAGCTGTGCTTCCAAAGCGGCTTGCCTGTCGTGGCATCGAAACAAAAGACCGTGTCCTTTCCATCCGCATGACCCGCCGTCACCGCGCGCCCGCCTGAGACGACGATCGAGGAAAAGCCGAGCCCGACCTGCGCCTTCCACGCGATCTTCGGCTCGGCGGTCAGCGCCTCCGCACGCCAGCCCTTTTCCGCCGACACGCCATCGCGCGTCGGCCCGCGGAAATGCGGCCAGTTATCGGCATGGGCGGACAATGCGTGGACAAGAACGAGGAAAAG
>JANXZI010000475.1 GCA_025355595.1 Spartobacteria bacterium | reverse complement strand
GCTCGCGGTATCTCGATCATGGTGCCGATCAAGTAGTGCTGCTTCTTCAGGCCGGCCTTGCCGAGAACTTCCTCGGCCACCTGCTTCACAATGGCCTTCTGGTGCGAGAACTCCTCCACCCCGCCGATAAGCGGGATCATGATCTCCGGATGCACCTCCTTGCCGCGTCGCTTCACCGACACCGCGGCCTTGAAGATCGCGCGCGCCTGCATCTCTGTGATCTCCGGATACGTGATGCCGAGGCGGCAGCCGCGGTGGCCGAGCATCGGGTTGAACTCATGGAGTTGGGCGACACGCTGTTTGATCTTGTCGGCGTTGACGCCAATTTTCTTGCCGAGCGCAGCCTGCGTCTCGTCGTCGTGCGGTAGGAATTCGTGGAGCGGCGGATCAAGGAAACGGATCGTCGCCGGGTAACCTTTAAGCGCCTTGAAGATGCCCATGAAATCCGCGCGCTGCATCGGCAGGAGCTTTGCGAGGCCGCCTCGGAAGTGGGCGATAGTATCGGCGTATTTCTCTTCCAGTTTCGCGAGCGCCTCCTTCTGCTCTTTAAGCGCTTCGGCTTGTTTGCGGTATTCGCTGTAGTCGCCAGCGTAGATGATCATCTCGCGCATCGAATCAATGCGGTCGCCCTCGAAGAACATGTGCTCGGTGCGCGTGAGGCCGATGCCGGTCGCGCCGAAGGCGATCGCCTGCCGCGTCTGCTCGGGCGTGTCGGCATTCGTGCGGACGGCGAGGCGCGTGGCCTTTGAGCACCATGCCATGAGCTGGTTGAACGCCTTGAATTTCTCCGTCTTCTGCGCGGCCTTGTCGCCGCCGATGGTGCCGGTGACGATGAGCGAGGGGCCGGTCTTCACCTGGCCGCCGTAGATCGTGCCTGCGGTGCCATCAATCGAGAGGCTGTCCTTGCCCTCGTGGAAGACCTGGCCGCTGATGGTCACGGTCTTCTTGTCGTAATCAATCTGCACGCCGGACGCGCCGCAGATGCAGACCTTGCCCATCTGGCGCGCGACGAGTGCCGCGTGCGAGGACACGCCGCCTTTCGCCGTGAGAATGCCAGCGGCGGCGATCATGCCGCGCAGGTCTTCGGGCGAAGTTTCGTTGCGGACGAGCAGGACGGTCTCGCCCTTTTCCGCCGCCGCAGCCGCGCGATCGGCGTTCAGGTAAATCTTGCCGGAAGCAGCGCCGGGGCCGGCGGGCAGACCGCTCGCGAGCACCTTGGCCTTCTTGAGTTCGGCGAGATCAAAGTCGGGCGCGAGGAGCTGCTCGAGCTGGTCGGCGGGGTTGCGCAGGATCGCGGTCTCCCAATCAATGAGTCCCTCTTTCACCATGTCCATCGAGAACTTCAGCGCCGCCGCTGCGGTGCGCTTGCCGTTGCGCGTCTGGAGCATGAACAGCTTGCCCTCCTGCACGGTGAACTCGATGTCTTGCACGTCCTTGAAATGCTTCTCCAGGATTTGCCGGACCTTCATCAGCTCCGCGTAGCTCTTCGGCATCGCCTTTTTGAGCTGCGACACGGGCTCGGGCGTCCGCACGCCGGCGACCACGTCCTCGCCTTGCGCGTTGATGAGAAACTCACCGTAGAATTCATTCACGCCGTTCGCCGGATTGCGCGTGAACGCGACGCCGGAGCCGGACGTTTCGCCGGTGTTGCCATACACCATCGCCTGCACGTTCACGGCCGTTCCCCACTCCGTCGGGATGTTGTATTTGCGGCGATACACGATCGCGCGGTCATTCATCCACGAGCCGAAGACCGCGCCCGCCGCGCCGCGAAGCTGCTCCCACGCGTCGTTCGGGAATGCCTTGCCGGTGCGCTCCTTCACGAGCTTTTTGAAACGCACGACGAGTTCCTTGTAGTCGGCCACCGTGAGGTGCGCATCGTCCACCTGCTCCTCATGGTGGTCGTGCTTGAGATGCTCGATGACCATCTCGAACGGATCGTGATCTTCGCCCGCGCGCTTCTGCACGCCCATCACCACGTCGCCATACATCTGGATGAAGCGGCGGTAGCAGTCCCACGCGAAACGCTCATTCTTCGTCGCCGCCGCGAGTGCGAGCACCGACTGGTCATTCAGGCCGAGGTTCAAAATCGTATCCATCATTCCCGGCATCGAGTCCCGCGCGCCGGAGCGCACCGCGACGAGCAGCGGCATCCCCGAGGTCGCGCCGAATTTGCAGCCCATGATCTTCTCCATGTTCGCCACGCCCTTTTCCATCTCGCTTTGAAGCGTCACCGGATACGTGCGCTTGTTCGCATAGTAGTACGTGCAAACGTCCGTCGTGATCGTGAATCCGGGAGGCACGGGCAGGCCGATGCGCGTCATCTCCGCGAGGTTCGCGCCCTTGCCGCCGAGCAGCGCCTTCATGCTGCCGTCGCCGTCCGCCTTCGCAGCACCCCAGGTGTAAACGTATTTTACGGACTTGCCCGCGGACTTCGCCGGGGCTTTGGATTTCGGAGCGGATTTCAATGTGGTTGCCATGGAGTTCTTTTTGGTTTTTGGATCAGTTTTCAAATCATGTGCCGCGGCGGTTCGGGGGCGTTCCTTCCGGGCAAAAAAATGGGCGCGCTGTATGCCACAGCGAGCAAGGGGTGCAAAGGGATTTTGCGGGGAAATTTCGGTAGCCGCCGCCGGCAGGAGGCGAGCGGATCTACTTTCCGGATCTCGCGCGTGAAAAGTGTGCCGGCCTCCTGCCGTCGGCGGCTACATCCCAAGCACCTTCGTGAGGAACGCCAGCGAGTCCGCGGTTTCATCCATCACCTTCGTGAGCGCGGTGCCTGCGCCGTGGCCGGCGCTGGTCTCGATGCGGATGAACACGGG
>JANXZI010000407.1 GCA_025355595.1 Spartobacteria bacterium | reverse complement strand
CTGACGGACGCGCCGAAAACCGGAGGGGACCGCGCTGTCAGCCGCCCCCGTTGGCATGAGGCGGCGCGAAGTGATATGCGCAAAAGCCGCCGCGTGGCAACTTGCGCGAACGGCAAATTTTCCACGACGCGGATCGGAGTGAGATGCCCCCCCATCACAAAAGCCGCGACAGCATTCCTGCTTTAGTGATCCTCGCTGGTGATCCGCAGCACTTCCTCGAGCGTCGTGATGCCTTGCTTCGCCTTGTCTATGCCGACCATGCGCAGTGATTTCATCCCTTCGCTGATGGCCTGGTTTTTCACCACCGCCGCGCTCGCGCGCTTGATGATCAGTCGGCGGATCGCCTCGCTCACCGGCAGCACTTCGAGGATCGGTGCGCGGCCCACGTAGCCGCGCCCTTTGCATCGGCTGCAGCCAGCTCCGCGATAGAGCGTCGTGCCGTCGTTTTCGATCCCCATTTTTTCAAAAATCTCCGGCTCCGGCATGAACTCTTCCTTGCAGTTCGGGCAGATGCGGCGGACGAGACGTTGCGCGCAGGTGAGGATGACGGACGATGAAATGAGGAACGGCTCGATGCCCATGTCGTCGAGTCGCGTGATGGCGCCGGCGGCATCGTTCGTGTGCAAAGTGGAGAGCACCTGATGACCCGTGAGCGCGGCCTTCACCGCGATGTCAGCAGTCTCATTGTCTCGAATTTCACCGATCATCACGATGTCCGGATCCTGACGCAAAATCGAGCGCAGCGCCTCGGAGAAGCCCATGCCGATGTCCGCCTTCACGGCGACTTGGTTGATGCCCATGAGCTGGTATTCCACCGGGTCCTCGACGGTCACGATGGTGTAGATCGGGTTGTTCAGCTCGTTCAGGATCGTGTAGAGCGTCGTCGTTTTGCCGGAGCCGGTGGGCCCGGTGACGAGGATCATCCCGTGCGGCGCATCGATCGCCTTCCGGAAAATATTCAGGGCGTAATCGTCCAGCCCCATGTTCTCGATGCTTCCGCCGAGGGCGCCTTTGTCGAGCAGACGGATGACGATCTTCTCGCCGTACACCGTCGGGAGCATGCTGATGCGCAGATCGATTTCCTTGCCCGAGACGCGGATGCGGAAGCGGCCGTCCTGCGGCAGCCGGCGCTCGGCAATGTCGAGGCCGGCGAGAATCTTGATGCGCGAGGCGATCGGCATCTGGAGCGCCTTCGGCGGTGAGGTCGCCTCGATGAGCGCGCCGTCCACGCGGTAGCGGAGTTTGATCTCCTTTTCAAAAGGCTCGATGTGAATGTCGGAAGCCTTTTCCTTGATCGCTTGCACGAGGATCAGGTTCACGATTTTGACGACCGGCGCGTCCTCGCTGTCCACCGCCATCTGGTCGAGATCGATCTCCTGCTTCTGCACCTTCACTTCCTCGACGGTGTCCGCCGCCGCGTTCTCGGCGGCGTGGCGCAGCACCTGATCCATCGTCGTGCTGGACGAGCCCACGCCGGACAGCGCCTCGATCACGCACGTCTCCGTGGTGATCATCGGGAAGACATCGAGCTTCGTCCTTTGCCGCAGATCGTCGAGCGCCAGGACGTTCAGCGGATCCGCCATCGCCACGAAAAGCTTGTTCCCCAGCTTGCACACCGGGACGAGCTTATACGCCCGCGCCATTTCCTTCGGCACGAGGTTCAACACGTCCTCCGGGATGCGCATCTTCGAGAGGTTGATCGGCGGCGTATCGAGGCAGCGGCCCATGGAAATGACCATGTCCTGCTCGGTCACATACTTGTTGTCCGTCAGGATTTTCAGCAGGCGACCGCCCTGCTTTTTCTGGAGCTGCATGGCCTCGTCGAGCTGGCCGGGCAGCAGCAGTCCGTCATCGATCAGGACATCCGCGATTCTTTCACCGAAGGATTTGATGCTCATCTTTTGGGCTGGGAAATTAGCGGCGGTAGGCGTCCGTGAGGACCTTGCTGATCGCCTCCGGTGCGGAGAGGTGCCACTGGATGTTGTAGTCGAGCAGTTGCTGCACGGCGTCCTTGCCGAGAGCGTCGAAGGGATTTGCCACCGCGATCATCATCGTGCGGGAGATGATGTCGAAAGGCACGATGAGACGGCCCAGCGTGACCGACTCGGGGAGCATCTTCACGATCTGCCGGTCCACATCGTAGTACTCGAGCGGGAGGTAGGCAAATTTCGAGCGGTTCAGGATTCCGTTCAGGAGATTCTCCAGCTCCACGCCGCCGCGGGCGACGAGTTCCGCAATCAGAGACGCCGAGGGCTGCCCCTCCTGGCGTGCGCCGTTCCGCTTGCGCACCGCCAGCAGCGCCGGGGCGAGCACATCCTCCTGGACGAGCCGGTGCTGCGTAAGAAATTTTGCCAGCGCATCGTTGCCATCGTCCGCGCCGCTCAGTTGCTTCGCGATGGACGCGGAATCCACGGAGCCGCGGACGGTCACGCGATCGGCGGACGCGGTCTTCTTTGTCGCCATCAGGTTCCCGCCGTCCATCACCATGCTGCGAAAATCCAGATTGATCGCACTCGCATCCCCCCCGCTCGACTTGATCGACTCGGCCTGACTGGCGCGCAGCTTTTCCTCCACTTGCCCGAGCGCGGCGATGACGTCCGTATTTTCCGGCTCCTGCTGGAGGATGAATTCGTACTCCAGCAGTGCCCCGGAAAACTGCGACAAGTCCATGTACGTGTCCGCCAGCCGGCGCGAGGTCCCCAGTCCATCCTTGACCTGGCCGAGCTTAAAATACGCCTCCTTCAAAATCTCCATGCTCTGCGTATCCTGTGGATTCGCCTGCGTGATGACGTCGAACATCTCGATCGTCTGGCGCAGTTGCTCCTGTTCGTCGGCAGAGAGCTGCAGGGGCGGGGTGGCTTCTATCGTGGGCATTTGCGCAAATGACATAGCGGAAACCGTGCCCGCACTCCGGCTGATGGCCCGGTGGCTCAAAAATAAATTGCCCCGCAGGGAGGCGCACACTATCAGGCAAGGCGCATGAAATTCACTCCGCATTGGTGGCGTCCCTAGACGGGCCTGCCGCGTCTCAATGGGCGTGGCGGTCGGCGCCACCGTGCGTCGCCTCTCTCCGGCCCGATGATTCAGACAGCGAATCACCGGGCCTTTTTATTTTTCAAAATCATTTTCAAAATCCGAACACCCGATGATCAGCCAGTTCAAATACAACGCCGACGGACTCATCCCCGCCATCGTGCAGGATGCAAAATCCAAGCGCGTGCTCATGATGGCTTGGATGAACGAGCAGAGCATCCGCATGACGCTCGAAAAAAAGCTCATGGTCTATTTCAGCCGTTCACGGCAAAAATACTGGGTGAAAGGCGAGACCAGCGGCAACGTCCAGCGCGTGCTGAAATGGGCCGTGGACTGCGACAAGGACACGCTGATCTTTGAAGTCGAGCAGAAGGGCGGCGCTTGCCACACCGGCTACGAATCGTGCTTTTTCCAACAGCTCGACGAGCACGGCATGCCGAAGCCGATCGAGGAGCAGCCGCTCTTCGATGCGGCAAAAACGTATGCCACGTAGCCGCGCTCGTGAGAGCGCGGGCAAACTTCCCGCACAGCGCGCCGCGTTCACCGAAAGCGCCCGGGCGCCGGAGAAATCTTACATCTGAAATCCTAAATCTTAAATGGCCTCCTTCACTCCCGACCTCGCCGCCTTCCGCGCGCTCGCGAAGCAGGGCAACCTCATCCCCGTCCACGCCGAGTTCATCGCCGATGCCGAGTCGCCTGTCGGCGCATTCGCGAAGCTCGATGACGGCGGCTACACGTTCCTTTTTGAGAGCGTCGAAAAGAGCGAGCAGACCGGCCGCTATTCGTTCGTCATCGTCGGCCCCCGCGTCGTGATGGAGAGCCAGGGGCGCACTGTGCGCATCACCGAGGACGGCACGACGCGCGAGTTTCAGTCCGAAAAGGATCCGCTCGCCGACTTGGAAGGATACATGTCGCGCTTCCGCTACGTCCCGCTGCCGGATGAGCCGCCGGAATTTCGCACGCGCTTCTTCGGCGGCGCGGTCGGCTACCTCGGCTACGACATCGTGCGCTTCTTCGAGCCCACGGTGCCCGTGGCGAAAGGCGACGAACTCGGCCTGCCCGAAAGCCTCTTCGTCCTCGCGGAGACGGTGCTCATCTTCGATCACCTCAAGCGCCGCCTGCGCATCGTCGCGAATGCCTTCATCGAAAACGACGACGCGGCGTGCATCGAGAAATCCTACGCCCGCGCGACGCAGACGATCACTGACATCGCCGCAGAACTCGCGAAGCCGAACCAGCTCCCGCCATTCCCGATCACGCCACCGCCGCCGCCCGCCAGCGCGACGAGCAACACCACGCGCGAGGAATTCCACGCGATGGTCCGCAAGGCGCACGAATACATCCATTCCGGCGACATCTTCCAGGTCGTGCCCTCGCAGCGCTTCGCCACCGACTACACCGGCGACCCGCTCACTCTCTACCGCGCGCTGCGCTTCGTGAATCCATCACCTTACATGTTCTGCATGAAATTCCCGGCGGCTCCGGGACGCAGCGCATTCAGCTTCGTCGGCAGCAGCCCCGAGGTGCATGTCCGGGCGGTCAACGGCAAAATCGAAATCCGTCCCATCGCCGGCACACGCAAACGCGGCGCCACACCCGCCGAGGACGACGCGAATGCCGCCGATCTCCTCGCCGACCCAAAGGAACGCGCCGAGCACCTCATGCTCGTGGACCTTGCGCGCAACGACGTCGGCCGCGCGAGCGAGTTTGCGTCCGTGAAGGTGAACGACTTCATGATCATTGAGCGCTACTCGCACGTCATGCACATCGTCAGCAACGTCGAGGGCCGCCTGCGCCCCGACCGCTCCGCCTACGACGTGATGCGCGCGACCTTCCCCGCCGGCACCGTGAGCGGCTCACCGAAAGTCCGCGCCATGCAAGTCATCGCCGAGTTGGAAAAATCCAAGCGCGGCGTCTATGCCGGCGCCGTCGGCTACTTCGGCTTCGATGGCAACAGCGACTCCTGCATCGCGCTCCGCACCGTCGTGCTGAAGGACGGCAAAGCCCATGTGCAAGCCGGCGCCGGCGTCGTCGCCGACAGCACGCCCGAGGGCGAATACATCGAGACGGTGAACAAGGCCATGGGCATGATGGCGGCGATCGCCAGAGCGAAGGAGCCGGCGTGCCGATGATTCTTACACCTTGGCGGGCGATGCGCGCGGTGGCATTTTGTGCGCCATGACAGCAACGACGCTGGCACCCGTCTCCTGGCAACGCATGAAAGAAGGAATCGAACAAGTCCGCCATCGGCTCGAACGTGCCGCCGCCGCGCTCGCGGTCGCAGGCGTGCCCTACGCCGTCGTCGGTGGCAATGCCGTCGCGGCGTGGGTCTCGCGCGTGGACACCGCTGCGGTGCGCAACACGCGCGACGTGGACATCCTCCTGCGGCGCGCCGATCTCGCCCGCGCGCAGGCTGCGCTCGAAGCCGCGGGCTTCATCCACCGCCGCGTGGCTTCGCTCGGAAAGGCGGGCGCGATGGACGTGTTTCTCGATTCGCCCGAGGCAAAAGTGAGCGACGCAGTTCACATCCTGTGGGCAGGCGAGCGCGCTGTGCCGGACGCGATCGAGCCCACACCGGAACTGACCCGCACCGAACCTGCCGGGGGCTTCGAACTGATTCCGCTCGAAGATCTGCTGCGCATGAAACTCACGTCCTTCCGCGACAAGGATCGCATGCACCTCCGCGATCTCGCCAGCGTCGGGCTCGTGGATGCCACTTGGCTCCCGCGTTTCTCCGCCGCACTCGCGGAGCGC